>JBDTMQ010000420.1:0-9367 GCA_039934155.1 Acidobacteriota bacterium
GAAGGCAAAGTTGTCGGTGTATCTGACCGCGGTGTGCTCGTCGATTTCGGTTACAAGTCCGAAGGTGTGATTCCCGCCGACGAGTTTTCCGCAGGTGAAGAACGCCCCGAGATTGGAGAGTCGGTCGAAGTTGTCGTTAAGAGTATTCATGCGGGCGATGCTCCGCCCCAGCTTTCGCGGTCTGACGCAAAATCCCGCAAGATCTGGAATGATGTCGAGACGGCGTACAAGAATGATGAGCCGGTTGTCGGGCGGATCGTCGACAAGACCAAAGGCGGACTAAAGGTAGATCTCAACGGGATAGAGGCATTTCTGCCGGGATCTCAGATCGATTCCCGACCTATTCGAGGGCTCGATTCATATGTCGGACAGGACATCGAAGCCAAGATAATTAAATTCAGCCGACGTCGTAACAATATCGTTCTTTCCCGTAAGGTCATCACGGATTTGGTCGTCAACCAGCAAAAGACCGAGACACTCAATAACATCGAGGTCGGCCATATAGTCGAAGGCACGATCAAAAACCTGACCGAATACGGTGCATTTGTCGATATCGGGGGCATCGATGGTCTATTGCATGTAACTGACATGTCCTGGGGACGCCTTCAAACCCCGGGAGATCAGTTCAAGGTGGGCGATCATCTGCAGGTAAAGGTCCTGAAACTTGATCGGGAAAAAGAAAAGGTTTCTCTGGGCTACAAACAGTTACAGCCCGATCCATGGTCGACCGTGATCGAAGTTTATCCGGTTAACTCGAAGATTAAAGGCAAGGTTTCATCGGTTACCGAATACGGCATTTTTGTTGAGCTTGAACCAGGCGTGGAAGGCCTCGTACACGTTTCGGAGATCTCGTGGTCAAAACGAGGGGCAAATCCGAAACGACAATTTCATCGCGGCGACGAGGTCGAAGTTCAGGTTCTCGGCGTTGACACTGTTGAGAAACGCATAAGCCTCGGAATGAAGCAGCTGCAGGAAAATCCGTGGGATACTGTTGCGTTCCGGTACCCGGTTGGAACCAAGATCCACGGCAAGGTGCGCAACCTGACGGATTTCGGTGCCTTTGTAGAACTCGAAGAAGGGATAGACGGTCTAGTTCATGTGTCGGACATTACCTGGGCAAAGAAACTAAAACATCCCAAAGAGCTGTTAAAGAAGGATCAGGAAGTTGACGCAGTTGTAACACATATCGATCCGCGCGGCCAGCGACTTTCGCTTTCGATGAAGGACCTTACACCAAGCGCCTGGGAAGGATTCGTAGCGACCCACCGCCCCGGCGACGTCGTCCGAGGCAAGGTCACGCGATTCACGAGCTTCGGTGTTTTTGTTGAACTTGGCGAAGGTCTGGAAGGATTGTGTCATATTTCGGAACTTTCAGACGAACGGGTCGACAAGCCTGAAGACATCGTACAGCTCGGGCAGGAACTTGATTTCAAGATCCTGAGGATCGAAAACGACGACCAGAAGATCGGGCTTTCATATCGTGCGGTTGGCAAAGACGATGAACCTGTTGTCGACACGCGCCAATTTACGAGCGAAGCAAAAGGCGGAATGGCGTCGCTCGGCGAGCTTGCTAATTTGAGGCTCGGCGGGCAACCTGAAGAAGAACCGGCCGAAGAACTCTCGCCCGAGGCCAAAGATCAGGCCAAACGTGAAAGAAAAGAGCGGGCCCGACGCGATTACGAAGAAGCAGAGGCCGCAAAAACAGCGCAGGCAGACAGCGATGAATCGGCTTCTAATTCAGCTCCTTCCGAAGCAATTTCCGGAGAAGATGCGGCGACGTCAGATATGACGTCTGAGGCGGTTGATGCTGAACCGCCAGTCGCAGACGATTCGAGCGTCGCATTGGCGGAGGCTGGTATTGCGGATGAAAGCACCGTCGCCGATACCGAGATCGAAACTGAGAACGTTGCGAATGAACTGGATGGTAATGCAAAGGGTGAGGCTGGTTCTCCGGATACTTCCGATAATGAAGAGTCCGAGAAAATATCGGCCTAAGTTGGAATCGGCACCTTTTCGGTGTCGACTAGCTGTATCTGCCGTTGAATGCGGGTGTGCAATGAGATTGATGAGGATATTGAAATGACAAAAGCTGATCTGGTTGAAAGAGTAGCGCGTGAAGCGGACATGACAAAAAAGGACGCTGAGCAGCTTGTCGAGATCATTTTTGACAGCATTATAGATACTCTGAACGGAGGTGAAAAGATCGAACTGCGAGGGTTTGGGAGTTTTCGGGTCCGCGAACGCAACTCTCGGAAGGGTCGAAATCCGAAGACCGGTGCGGCAGTCGATATTCCTGCAAAGCGTGTGGCCTATTTTAAGCCCGGAAAGGAGCTTAAAGAGCTGATCAATAACGGAAAGTAGAGTTCATTCTACCAGTTGCCATTGTGGGCCGGCGTTAGTGGTGCTTTTTGCATTATGAAAACGCCGGCCATTATGTTTAGGTCATCTTGTCTAGGGCAAAAAAGCCCACGGTCGTAAAAACACCCGGGAAGATCCTGACATGAACCTTTCCTAGGTATTCCTCAGGCCCCGTTTCAACGATCTCGTCGAGGATGATGCGGATCAAGTAGGGATTGTCCTTCGAGTCGTAGTCAAGTTTCACTACCTCGATCCCTTTGTCTCTTAATCCGCTTCCGATCCGGGTCGCAAAATAGTACGCGTCCGTTCCTCCGGTCCCATTGCTTCGGAATCCGCGATAAAAAGGCGTCATGATCCGCAGGAGCCTCGTGCCGCTGGCAGAGAAGACATTAAAGCCACGGTCAGACTCAGCCTCAAAGTATTTGCCTTTCCACGGAGTATTTGCCCCACTCAACAATATCGCGTTTCCCCTATAGAACCCGTCGGGCGGCTGGGATGGCCTTTTACCGGCGGCGAATTGTTTTTGCCGGCTGCCGGCGGTCACCAGTGTTGTTACCAGCCGCCAAAATAACAGCCAGATCACAACCGCCGCGAAAATGATCCCGATTATCCAGATCGCAAGCATTGATCTCACCCTCCGAAATTGGCAGTTCGACATCTCGTTGATCCCAGCAATATAACAGAAACCGTTTGTTTTTCCGGCAAAAAGAATTGCTTTTAACCCGATACAGGAAGTCGACGCAAACTGACTTTTTGCTGGCATAGTCGCTGCAAAATGGTCTAAGATACCGGAATGTTCGACCTTAATTCTCGCCGATCCATCATTTTCGCGGGTTTTCTCATTTCATCTACCATTCTACTGATCGGATGTATCGAAAAGACCATCCGCACCGGTGTCCCTAATACAGCTGTCGATTCGACACCGCCCACCAGGGTGGAAGATGGGATAAAGATCGTCGATTTTCAAAAGATATGCAATTTTATTCCGGATGAAGGCGACACGATCGCCGTCTCAGAGGTCCCCGACGGGAAGATAGTAAGGATAACGCTGGGAAATACTAAAAAGCGACAGTTCCCTGCCGCCGTTCGTGCCGGATGCACACCGGGAGCCACGTTCGAATTTCGTGGGCCGGAACTGAAAATGGCAGCACCAGCGTCGGGATCTTGAACTGTTATCCACAGGAGCGAACATTCAGCTCATAGCCTTTGCGCTAGGCTTCTCCGGCTGGCCCGACCGGTCAATTGCTTCGTCCTCGATCTCACCGCCCGGACTTACGGGAATATCGCCCGGATCCTTATACCGCAACCCCCGTTCATCGCTGTCAGCTTGATCAGGGACCATCTTGTATTGGCCCGAAGGGGGCGGAACGTATCCGGGATAATCGATCCGTGAGTGATATATCGCTACCAACGACCTAATGATCGCCTCACGGATCTGTGTCAGCTCACGCAGGGTCAGATCGCATTCATCCAGCTGGTCATCGGCCAGGATCGCGTCAATTATTCTAGTTACGATAAACCGAACATTTTCCGGCGTTGGATCAGCGAGGCTGCGTGCACCGGCCTCACAGCTGTCAGCGATCATCATTATCGCGGCTTCCTTGAACTGAGGTTTGGGACCTGGATAACGAAAGTCATTCTCTGAAACCTCTTCGTCAGGTCGGGCCTGATCCTGAGCCTTTTTTAGGAAATAATGCAGAGTTCTCGTGCCGTGGTGCTGAGGAATAAAGTCGATTATCCGCTGGGGAAGACCGATCTCACGTGCGAGCTTCATCCCATATGTAACGTGGCTGATTATTATCTTGGCACTTTGAGTTGGTTTAAGTTTATCGTGCGGGTTTTTGCCCAACTGGTTCTCCACAAAATGCTCGGGTGCGGCAGATTTACCTATGTCGTGATACAGCGCGCCGATCCGCGTCAGCAGTGCATTGCCCCCGACCGCTCGACACGCCTCTTCCGCAAGTTGACCGACGGCATGCGAATGCTGATTGGTACCAGGCGCCCTAAGTGCCAACTGACCGAGTGACGGCAGATCGGCGTTCGATAACTCAAGCAGTTTGACATCGGTCATGATGCCGAACATCGTCTCGCATACCGGCAAAAATATCGATGTTACGGCAGCCGTGATTATACCGCCGGCAAGACCACAGGCCAGCGCGAGCAGAACGGTATTGAGAATAAACGGCTGCTGAGTATATGCGATGACCGCGAGTGCGAGCAGGGCGGTTGCCACCCCGACAAGGATCCCAGCAAGGGTAACTGTTTGGCGACTTCTATATCTGCCGATTCCGTAAACGGAGACCGACGAAGCGATGATCGCCAGTACCGCGAATTCGAGACCGCGGGGAGCAAGAAACCCGGCGATAATGCCAGTAAATATCCCGGTGAACAGGGCCGTACGCCGATCGGCGAGCAACGCCATCAACAAACTTCCGAACGCAAAAGGGATTGCAAAAGACCAGATCGTTGGGTCGTTGAGCGGCGCCTTTATATTCTGTGACGCGGTAAATTCAGCCAGTCGAAAAAATGCCGCCATTAGCGCCGTTTGAATAATGACGATAACCCCAAAGAGCGCGAACATCTTCCTTTCTGAAAGATCTAGCCGTGCAACGGCTCCGCGGTGCTCGATGAATTTCCAGGCACCCCAATAGAGCGAAGAGATCAATAACAATAATCCAAAAAATCTGTTCAGCTGGCGGGTTGAGGTACTGTAATTCTTGACTGCCGCGATCTTTGACATCACGTCTGCCGTAATTATGTCACCTTCGTCAACGATCTTTTGGCTGCGTTTGAGTGATATTGCGACCGGCTGAACGCTTTCTGCAATCCCTTTTTGAGCGTTCGCGGTCGCCGCCCCGTCGTAGATCACGCTTGGCTGGATGAGGGGAGAAAGAGCCGCAAAAAAACCGGACGCCTCCCGGTCCGACAAACTTCGGATCTGATGCAAGCCATCGTTGAGTCGCTGGCGAGCGTCAGAAAGTTTCGTCATCGACATCGCCGGATTCTGGGAGGTTCGGGAATCTGTCGGCTTTTGACGATCGACGATGGTGATCTCGCGTTGAAGGAATGGCTCGTCCTGATCGCCGAAAATATCGCCGCCGGCATTTTCGCGCAAGACTCTCGAAATGGCATCGAGTTCATTCGATGAGAATTTGCGCAGGAGAAAAACCTTTCCCAGTTCTCCCCCCGCTGCTGGACCGATTGGAACTGACCCACTGCTCTTATTCGTATTTACCGCTCGATTTGAGTTCTGCTCGGTATTTTTTCGCTCAATATTGTCCCATGCAAGGCGAAAATTCTGGACGGCTTCATCGGACCGTTTCGACTCATAGCTGAAGATAGGGTTGACGGTCTCTTTTGCCGTCTCTCTGATGCGGTCGGTCTCAGCCTCGTCTACGAAGTAAATATCCGCAGGCGAAATAATGCTTTCACGGGCAATGTCACCTTCACGATACGGCAGATCCCCGACGCTTCTCCAGATCGGGTTATGAAGCAGCAAAGTTGTAAAGACACACAACGCGCCAAAGCCGATCCAAAATATCTGACCCATACTCAGCCGCGATAAAGGCCACAGCATCCAATCTCGCGCGGTTCGCTGCCAGCGCGTTATCGGTGAGGTCATGTCCTTTATACGTTTGCTCATGAGTTCACAGAGCCGCGGGAACCATCAACCGGCATTCACCGAAGCAAAATCTGACTCGCGTGAAAGTGAATCGATCATTCTAGTTTGCCTACATTGGCAGAGAGAGCTGAGGGTGTTTCAGCAACATCAAAGCTGCCGAGCCGAGCCGCCATCTCCTCGACAAGCGGCTTAAGTGATCCGGTTCGAACAGCTGAAATTGACACGGCCACGATATCCTTGTCAAGGAGTACTTTTCGGCGTAGATCGCTCATCTCGGGCTCATCTGCCAGATCCGACTTATTCAAAACAACGATTTGCGGGATCTGATCCAGCCCGAGATCAGCAAGTATCTTGTTGACCGAATCGATCTGATGGGCCGCGCGCGGGTTTGATGCGTCAACCAGATGGACCAGCAGATCGCTGTCCGAGATCTCTTCAAGGGTTGCTCTAAATGCAGCGACGAGCGTTTCGGGCAGATCGCGAATAAAACCCACCGTATCATTTATGATGACTTCTTGTTCGTATGGCAGCCGTAAACGCCTCGAGGTAGGGTCCAGCGTGGCGAACATCTTCGTTTCCGCAAATACATCGGATCGTGTCAGGCTGTTCAACAGCGTCGACTTTCCCGCATTCGTGTATCCGACCAATGAAATTATCGGCAGGTTCCTTTGAACACGATTCTTCCGACGCTCTTGCCTCTGCCGGCCAAGTGCATCTACCTGACGTTCAAGCTGGGCGATCCTGTCCCTCACACGGCGCCGGTCAGTCTCAAGCTTTGTTTCGCCTGGACCTCGTCCACCGATACCGCCCGCAAGCCGAGAAAAGGCCGAATTCTGCCCTATAACCAATCTCGGCAGAAGGTATTTAAGTTGAGCAAGTTCAACCTGAAGTTTGCCCTCACGGGATCGAGCGCGTTGGGCAAAGATATCCAGGATCAACTGAGAACGATCGATCACCTTCAGATCCGTCGCTTCGGAAAGTGAACGGACCTGCGCCGGCGTCAACTCGGTGTCGAAAATAAGCAGGTCGGCTCCGTGACTCATCGACGTGATCAAGAGGTCTTCAAGCCGGCCCTTGCCGAGGACGGTGCGCGGATCGATCTGCTGTCGTCTCTGCATCATTTGATCGACGACGTTTACATTAGCGGATGTCGCCAGTTCAACCAACTCCGTCATTGATTCTTCGGCTGCATCGATGTCTCGGGTTGCTACCCCGACCAAGATCGCCCGATCCCCTTTTGCGTCGGCCGCCCTTACAGGTGCACGCACACGTGCCATTTCACTTTCAAGCGATGCGATAAGAGAGAGGAAATCAGTGTCGAGCTGTGATGCGATCGCGGGTTCCAAAAACTCGAACGGAACGTCATCCGTACTTCCGGTTTTTTCGTCGCCTGTTTTTGATGGCAGTAAGTGTGCAGAGAAAACCAAACCCGGAAGGCCGCTTGCGGTTTCGACCTGTACGACGGACATGAGGTCCAGCCGCAAAAGTGCAAGATCCGTCAGGTCATCCTGTGTGAGTTTTTCGTTCTGTAGATGTGTATGAACGCATCGCAAGCCGCGAAAGCGCTCAGTCGAGACTCTCGATCGTCCGAAATCGGGCATCTCGATCTTCCGAGCGTTACCGACCATTACAAATTCGACCTTGCCTTTTCGGTCTATCAGCACGCCGATCTGGCGGCCGGTCTCCAGCGAGAGCTCTGACATTTGCCGTGCAAGCTCGGGCGAGACTATCGATGCCGGCGGGACACGCCTGGTGCTAAGGCGTTCGATCCTCTTGATCTGGTTATGTTTTAATCCTTTTGTAAACCCTGTAATATTAGTAATAGCTAATTCGCCCTCCGGTGCAATTATATCAGATATCAAAACGTGACTTTTTTTCCCAACCGGGCATGTCCGCCGGACATTTGGATTTTTGTTTCCGTTTATTTACAATGCACAACGAATGAACACAGCGCGTACCAAGCGACAGCGACAGGTACTGGATTTTATTACGAGCTACATCGAGAACCACGGACATCAGCCATCTTATCAATTGATCGCCCGCAAAATGGGGCTCGCGTCAAAAGCCGGCATCGGAAAGCACATCGATGCGCTTGAGGCACAGGGACTCCTGTTCAGACGACGCGAGAACGGAAGTTTCCGTCTGCGGCTGGGCAACGGCGCAAAGGCAGACAACTCTGAGGGATATTTAGATTGGATCGGAATATCCGATGATGGAAACGAACAGGACGATATTCAAACTTCGCCTTTTGCAGTTCCCCTTGCATTGATCGGGTCGGACGATGTCACGGGATATGCGGCATTCAGAGTCCCTGACGATTCGATGCTGGAGCGTCACATTTGCGAGGGCGACATCGCTCTTATAGATACAAAAAGACGCGGACGCGACGGCGATTGCCTGGTCGTAACACTGAACGACGGTCCCTCGATGCTCAGAAACCTCTATCGCGACGGCTCCGAGGTCGAACTTCGATCCGCGAACCCTTCGTTCGACAATATTCGTCTCGCCGGCGACGAACTTACCATTCACGGCGTATGCCGTGCGCTTGTGCGTCCCCGGTTCTAGTCCAGTTCAGCCCGCCAAATGCCGCCTTGTTTGCTACTCGAACTTTTTTTCGTCATACTTTTTTACTGTGAGCAATTCTCCAACACCTAACGCAAGTTATAGTTTGACCCTCAGGGTCAGGATCCATAATCAACCCGGAAAACTCGGCGAAGTAACGACAGCGATCGGACGGGCGGGCGGCGATATAGAAGGGATCGATATCGTAAGTGTCGGAAAAGACTTTCTAATCCGCGACATCACCGTCAACGCCGCTAGCGAAACACACGATAAAGAGATAATCGCATCGCTCGACAATGTCGACGGTGTCGAGGTGGTAAACATATCGGATCGAACCTTTCTAATGCATCTCGGCGGCAAGATCGAGGTCGTTTCTAAAATACCTCTCAAGACCCGGTCCGATCTTTCGATGGCATACACACCGGGCGTCGCCCGGGTTTGCCAGGCGATCGCCGCAGACCCGGAAAAAGCATTCAACTTAACGATCAAGAAAAATATGGTCGCCGTGGTATCGGACGGAACTGCTGTATTGGGTCTTGGTGATATAGGTCCGGCTGCTGCGATGCCGGTAATGGAGGGCAAGGCGCAGCTCTTCAAGGAATTCGGCGGCGTCGATGCATTTCCTATCTGTCTCAGTACTAAGGACCCTCACGAGATCGTGCAGACCATCAAGAATATTTCGGTAGCTTTCGGCGGAATTAACCTTGAGGATATTTCGGCACCGCGGTGTTTTCAGATTGAGGAACGATTAAAGGAAGAACTGGATATTCCTGTATTTCATGACGATCAACATGGCACCGCGGTGGTTGTACTGGCCGCGCTGAT
>JBDTMQ010000421.1:0-4181 GCA_039934155.1 Acidobacteriota bacterium
GGTAAGGCGAAAGCTGTGTGGTCGCATCGGTAACAACATGAATGGCTCTGTCGGCACCGCGAGCCAGCGCGTCTTTGATCACGGCTTTGGCGCTTTGTGGCCCTAGCGTACAGACAACCACTTCACCGTCGCCGGCAGCTTCTTTAAGTCGAAGCGCCTCCTCGAGTGCGTAGCCGTCCGACTCGTTGGTTTGTAATGAAATGTCTGATTCGTTGATCCACCGTTCGTCGGCGGCAATACGCAGGACCGCATCCTTATTGGCGACCTGCTTCATTAAAACTATGATCTTCATAAATGACGCGCGATGAAACAGCGTTCAAAATAAGTGACCGGATATTGTCGAGAATCACATCTCGTCAGAGCCCGGCGTTAATCTTTGGTGTATCTCTTAAAGATAAGAGCAGCATTAGTTCCGCCAAAACCGAAACTATTAGAAAGGGCGTATTCGACGTCTGCATCGCGTGCCTGATTCGGCACATAATCCAAGTCACAGTCGGGGTCAGGAAATTCGTAATTGATCGTAGGCGGCAGCTTTTGCTCTTTAAGCGCAAGCACTGAAATGACGGCTTCGATGCCGCCCGCGGCGCCCAGAGCATGGCCGGTCATCGATTTTGTTGAGCTGACAGCCAGCCCGTTCTTGGCATGCTCGCCGAACACCTTTTTTATCGCCAGCGTTTCGAATTTGTCGTTATACGGCGTCGATGTTCCGTGGGCATTGATATAGCCGACCTGCGACGGTTCGATACCAGCATCCTTGATCGCCCTTTCCATCACCCTGATCGCTCCCGAGCCCGTTTCGTCGGGCATAGTTACGTGAAAAGCATCACCGCTCATCCCGTAACCGACGATCTCGGCCAGAATGTTCGCACCCCGGGCTTTGGCGAATTCGAGCTCTTCGAGGATAAGCAGACCGGCGCCCTCGCCAATAACAAACCCGTCACGCTCGGCATCGAACGGTCTTGATGCATGTTTAGGATCGTCGTTTCGCGTAGACAAAGCCCGCATTGAAGCGAAACCCGCGACCGACATCGGTGTGATCGCACTTTCAGCTCCGCCGCAGATCATTGCGTCGGCATCACCGCGTTCGATAAGGCGAAAACTGTCGCCGATAGCGTGCGCCCCGGCCGAACACGCTGTCGCCGTAGCCGAATTTGGGCCCTTTGCACCGTGGCGTATAGAAACGTTGCCCGCGGCGAGATTAACAATAGCCGAGACGATAAAAAACGGCGATACACGGTCGGGCCCTGAATTCAGAAGCTTTTCGTGCTCGCGCTCGATCGCCCAAAAGTCGCCGATACCCGAACTGATATAGGTGCCGACCATTTCTGCATTCGAATCGTCGATCTTAAGCCCGCTGTGACGCACGGCCTCATCAGAAGCGGCCATGGCGAAATGAGTAAAGGCTCCCATCCGGCGCGCTTCTTTCTTATCCAAAAAGCTCAGCGGATCGAATTCCTTCACTTCACAGGCAAACTTTACCGAAAATTTCTCGGTATCGAATTTTTTGATGTAATCGGCCCCGTTGCCGCCCGCCATCAGGGCGCTCCAGGTCGTGGCCACATCGTTTCCGACAGCTGTGACCATCCCGAGGCCAGTTACTACAACTCGACGTCTCATAAAAAAGGCACGCGGCAAGCAGTAAATTCCGCTCAGCATTTACCGCTTACAACTAAGATTTATGCTGCTCCACGTAAGCGTACGCATCGCGCACGCTTTGGATCTTTTCGGCGTCCTCGTCCGGGATCTCGATATCGAATTCCTCTTCAAAACGCATGACGAGCTCGACCAGGTCGAGCGAATCGGCGCCGAGGTCTTCGATAAACCGGGCATTCTCGGTAACTTCCGCTTCGTCAACACCGAGCTCGTCGACAATGATCTGTTTGATCTTATCCTGCACTTCTGACATATTCTGTTCCTCTCTTTTTATAGTGTTTCTAATGTAGCTCTTAAACTTTCTGAATCACCGACGGCGGCATACCGTACGTTCGGTTCGATCTGCCTAATAAGTCCGGTCAAAACCTTTCCGGGGCCGACCTCGATAAAAGTATCCACACCCAGGTCGATCATTTTGCGGACCGACTGAAGCCATAGCACCGGCGACCATACCTGACGGATGAGAAGGTCAGCCACTCTCTCCGGCGAATCATTCGGCCCAGCCTCTACATTTGTTACGACCGGTACCGAGAACCCGCCGAGATCGGTCGATTCAAGGTCGTTGATCAGCCGTTCCGCGGCAGGTTTCATCAGGTCGCAGTGAAACGGTGCGGAAACATTAAGCTTTATCGCCCGCTTGGCGCCTTTTGCTTTTAACAGCTCGCAGGCGCGGTCGATAGCTTCGGTGTTGCCGGCAATAACGACCTGTGACGGCGAATTGATATTTGCCAGACTGCAAACCTGTCCGTCAGCGGCCTCTACACATGCCCTTTCGATCGTCTCAATATCCGAACCAAGAATAGCGGCCATCGCTCCTGTGCCGATCGGAACGGCCTCCTGCATATAGGTCCCGCGTTTTCTGACCAGCTTGACCGCGTCGCTCAGCTTGATCGCGCCCGTTGCGACAAGCGCCGAGTATTCGCCCAGACTGTGTCCCGCTACAAAGGCCGGTGGCGGTGCTCCGGCGGCCTTCATCGCGCGATACGCCGCGATCGATGCCGCAAGGATCGCAGGCTGAGTATTCGCCGTAAGCTGCAGGTCCTCGTCATTGCCCGAAAAACACATTTCCGACAACGAAAACCCGATCGCCAGATCCGCCTCGTTAAAGGCCTCTCGCGCCGCCTGGTGATTGTCAAACAGGTCTTTTCCCATCCCTACGACCTGCGAGCCCTGACCGGGAAAAATGTACGCGATCTTGCTCATTCTAAAATCGAATAACCGTTCCGCCCCAGGTCACGCCACCACCGAAAGCGGTAAGCACGACCAGGCTGCCGTCCTTTATCTTTCCGCTCTGGATGCATTCATCGAGAGCGATCGGGATCGAAGCCGACGATGTGTTGCCCATTTCCGCAATATTTGTATAGACCTTTTCATCGGGAATGCCCAAACGCGATGCAACCGCATCAGTGATCCTCTGGTTTGCCTGGTGGGGAACAACCAGATCTACGTCATCGACAGTGAATCCGGCCTTTCCCAGCATTTCAGCGGAAATATCCGCCATCGAGCGGACCGCGATCTTGAAAAGCTCGTTGCCCTTCATTTTAAAGAAATGCAAACCCTTGTCGATGGTCTCGTGCGTCGTGCCGAGCTTCGTGCCGCCGCCGGGCGCAAATAACTGTTCCTCGTAACGGCCGTCGGAACGGATCTTGGTCGCGAGAATTCCCTTTCCCTCTGGTACCGGACCGAGAACGGCCGCGCCGGCCCCGTCACCAAAGATCACGCAAGTCGAGCGGTCGGTATAATCGACGTATTTTGTCAGCACTTCGGCGCCGATAACAAGTGCGTTCTTGATCTGGCCGGTGCGGATCATCGATTCGACCATCGTCAGGCCGTACAAAAACCCGGAGCAGGCGGCAAAAACATCCATGCCGGCCGCGTTGTTCGCACCGAGCTGTGCCTGGATCAGAGCGCCTGTCGACGGCATGATCTGATCCGGCGTCGTGGTCGCACAGACGATCAGGTCGATGTCGCCTGGTTCGAGGCCGGCGCGGTCGAGCGCCTGGCGGGCCGCAAGCGTACCGAACTGCGAGGTGTATTCATCGGGCGCCGCCTTTCGGCGTTGTTTGATCCCGGTGCGCGTGGTTATCCACTCATCAGATGTCTCGACGATCTTTTCCAGATCGGCATTCGTCAAAACGCCCTCCGGATAAGCGTGTCCCATCCCGATGATGCCCGCGTTTTGTAAAGTCATTGATTAGAATTAGAACTCAATAGCCTGACAATTTCAAAACTCTATTCGCTATCTTTTACATCAATGATCTGCCGGCCCTTAAAAGTACCGGTTTTGGGGTCGATACGGTGGGGCACCTTCGCTTCACCGGTATCTTTATCAATGTAGAATTGCGGCGTTTTGAGCGCATCGTGAGCCCGTCGCTGGCGTGTGCGTGAATGTGAATGTCGTCGTTTCGGATTTGGCATTATTGCTCCTTTGATCATGAACCGGGATCAGATATCTCCGGAGTTTCGAACTTATTTTAAATTTTTCAAGGCCGACCAACGCGGGTCTATATCGTTATCTTCGCAATTAC
>JBDTMQ010000422.1:0-11847 GCA_039934155.1 Acidobacteriota bacterium
ATGCACTCGTGCGTATTACGCAAGAAAGAAACGAGGGCCGGGAACTGCTGTCAAAATAAAAATTTACTCTTTGGGGGACTGAAAATGAGATCTATATTAATTCCGGCGATGGCTGGAATGATCGCAGTAATGGGCGCTTGCGGAGGCATGACGTCGAACAATTCGAATATGACGGCCAACAACTCCATGAAGCCGACCAACAATACATCGGCCAACAATTCAATGTCGAATAACGGGGCGGCCTCGGCAGATGAAAATCCGATGGTTGGCGGAGCACCGATGTTAAAAACGAAGGACATTATCGACAACGCGGTAAATTCTAAAGACCACACGACGCTCGTTGCTGCGGTAAAGGCGGCGGGCCTAGTCGATACTCTGAAAGGTCCGGGGCCCTTTACTGTATTTGCGCCGACAAACGAAGCTTTTGATAAGCTGCCTAAAGGAACCGTTGATACGCTTCTCAAGCCCGAAAACAATAAAATGCTGACCGGCATTCTTACTTACCACGTGGTGGCGGGCAAGATGGATGCCACCTCTATTGCCAAAGCGATCGAGGACGGAAAAGGCAAGGCGACATTCAAAACGGTTGCCGGTGGAACATTGACGGCTTCGAAGGAAGGAAGCGATATTATCCTTACGGACGAGAAAGGCGGTAAATCAAAGGTCACGATCGCCGACGTCATGCAATCAAACGGCGTCATCCATGTCGTTGACAGCGTGTTGATGCCGAAGTAGACCCCGTTGCTTCCGGCACGAAAAAAGACGTAGGCACTCTCCTGTCGCCTGCGTCTTTTTTTCTGGCGCTAAACCCCAGTCGCTACCGCTTCCGGATTTGACTCAAACCAGTTGAGTCAAGTAACGGCGCTCCCGGTTTGAACTCAGCTTTTTCTCAGTTCGGTGAGGACCTGCTTCGCAACGGCCTTGAGCGTGTCGAATACGCCGGTGCCATTTGACGCGACCGCTTCAAAGATCGGCTCCCCTTTGCGAACGAGTTCGTGAGAAAGCTCTTCGACAGGAGTAACATTCGGCAGATCTCGTTTGTTCAGCTGAAGGACGTAAGGAAGCTGTTTGAGATCGTAACCCTGCGTCTGCAGATTCTCTTCTAAATTATAAAGAGATTCGATATTCGCGTCCATTCGCTCATCCTGGCTGTCGGCAACAAAAACCACGCCGTCGACGCCCTTAAGGATAAGTTTTCTAGACGCATCGTAATAGACCTGGCCGGGGACGGTATAGAGGTGAAACCGCGTTTTGAATCCCCGAACGGTTCCCAGCTCAAGCGGCATAAAATCGAAAAACAGCGTGCGGTCGGTTTCAGTAGCCAGGCTGATCAGTTTGCCTTTTGCCTGTGGTGCGGTCGAATCATAAATGTACTGCAAATTCGTGGTCTTGCCGCAAAGGCCGGGTCCATAGTACACGATCTTACAATTGATCTCGCGTGATGCGTAATTGATGAAGGTCATAGCGATTTGCGATCAGCTTCCGAAAGGTCTTGGTGGAGAATTACGTCCATACTGATCTAAGATCCAAAATCAGGAGAACAGACTGTCAATATCTTCGTCCGTGATCTCCTGGAACAGCGGATTATTGTTCACATTATAGATCGATTGGTGAACCGCGTCATCGAGAATGTCGGCGACGTCGAAACTTGCCCGTTTCGCCCGAAGTTTTACCAGCCCGAGCGTCGACCGCTCGTCAAAAACCACGACCAAAAGGCTGCGGCCGATAACGCTGATGAAAATGCTTTCACGTTCGCCTTCGTGAACTACGGCCGGGAAAACGTCCTCGCCGATCAGTTTTGCCATGCTGCTCGTGGCCGCGACATTGCCTGCCGCCAGCGACGAAAAGCTGGTCGTGTCCATATCGCCGATCTCACCATGAAAGGCGATCGTCTGCCCGTCGCGGTCGACAAGAAATACGACCCTGGCCGCGCATTCAACGCAAACCCGGGCCAAGACGGCCTTCATCCGCTGAAATTGTTGTTCGTGAATTATAAAGGGCGGTTGTGCCATCTGGTGATTCTTCCGATGTTTAGTAGTGAAGCGGTTGTCAGGAACGGCAATTAAATAGTAAACGTGTAGGCGGGACAGCGACGAGCCGCACCTCTTAATTTAGCACGTCAGAAGCGGCCGCTTCAAGTGTTTTTTAGGCGGGGCATTTTGTCCCAGTCTATTGCAGATCGAGAGCCGGCCACAGGCCGCTGGATAACCTTGCCCGCCGGCCTGATTTTCGATAAAGTCCGATCTGGTAATTATGAATACTCGGAGGCGACGGTCCGCCTATCAATAATCAGTTAATGTTATTAGTCCTATACTCAGAGATTGTGGCAAAATTCTTTTTATGACAGAAGGGTTAGTAGACCAAAAACCGCTTGATGTGATGATCCTCGCCGCAGGTCTCGGTACAAGAATGCGGTCGGACATAGCAAAAGTGCTGCATCGCCTCGACGGGCGTCCGATGATCAATCACGTCTGCCGGACTGCTTTGGCGCTTGCACCCGACACGATCTATGTCGTTATCGGTCACCAGGGCGACGAGGTCCGGGCCTCAGTACTCGAAGAGACAGAGGCAGTTTTTGTAGTGCAAAGGGAACAGTTAGGCACTGGCGACGCGGTCAACTCGGCCCGCGAGTATCTCGAATCGCGGGATTCGACCCTTTTGGTCTTGTCTGGCGACGTTCCTATGATCCGACCGGAAACCCTGGCCGGTCTTTTGCAGCAGCATCGGCGTCATCGGGGGAAAGGAGCTGCATGTTCGATCTTGACGGTTAAGCTCAAGGATCCGACGGGTTACGGCCGCATTATTCGTGACAACGAGGGGCTCTTTGAACGGATCGTGGAACAAAAGGACGCGACCGAGGAACAAAAACAGATCGTCGAGATCAATGCTGGCATTTATTGTTTTGAGACGCGATCGCTGTTTTCCACGCTCTCACAGGTCAGCACGAATAATGCTCAGGGTGAATACTATTTGACCGATGTCCCGGCTCTGTTGCGGAACGCAGGCGAGGATGTCGCACTCTATCCGCACGGTGATCCGAGCGAGGTCGAGGGCGTTAACAACCGGGTCCAGCTTGCCGAGCTGGAACGCTTTCTCAGCCGCCGTACCATTTCTCGGCTGATGCTCGAACAGGGTGTCACGTTTATCGACCCAAAAAATGCATATATCAGTGAACAAACTGAGATCGGCCGCGACACGGTCATCTATCCGAACGTAACGATCGAGGAAGCGAGCTCGGTAGGCGACGGCTGTATGATCCGTTCCGGCAGGCGGATCACGAATTCATCGATAGGTCACGGCGTCAAGATCCTCGACAACTGTGTGATAACAGATTCGACGGTGGCGGGCGGTTGCACGATCGGACCGATGGCGCACCTCAGGGGAAATGCTTCCGTCGAAAACGGCGCAAAAGTGGGGAATTTTGTCGAACTAAAGAAAACGAAGCTCGGCAGCGGGTCAAAGGCGAGCCATTTGACCTATCTTGGCGATGCCGTGATCGGCGAAAATACGAATATCGGTGCCGGAACGATCACCTGTAATTACGACGGTGTTAAAAAACACGAGACCCGAATCGGCGACAACGTGAAGATCGGCTCCGATACAATGCTCGTGGCACCCGTGTCTGTTGGCGACCGGTCCGTGACGGGTGCCGGCAGCGTAGTCACAAAAGACGTGGAAGAAGACGTTCTTGTAGCGGGCGTTCCGGCAAAGGTAAAAAAGTCTCTGAGATCGGATGCTGACCAATGATCGCCAATTTCTAGCAACGGCCGATTTGTTTCGAAAAAAATAAAATGAGAAAAAAGCAAGAAAAGGAGCGTCCCGACCGGAGAACAGGTGAGCTCGTCACAGCCGAAGAAGCATTATCGCGGATGAAAAACTTTTCACAGCGTAGGGAGAAATTCATTGCCGCTATTAAAAAGAGCTAGGATCGAAATTTATTTGCCGCAGCTCGGATCTTCCGTCCGCACCCGGCTGCATAAGGCATTTGAGAACGAGTTCCTTCAAATATTCGGCGGCTGTACCGTGATCAGGAACATAAAAGGATTTTATGCGGGCGGCGATGGGAAAACCGATGAGGATACCGTTAACCTTGTCAACGCCGACACGCCCTTCGATTTTGATCAAAAGTTTGAGGCATTGTCTGAATATTCGGACCAGCTTCGTTTAACAGCAATGGAAGCCTCAGGCGAAGAGGCCGTCCTTGTCGTGGTCCACGGAATTTATCACTCTTTGTAATCTTATGTGTGGAATTGTCGGATACGTTGGTAATAAACAGGTTGTTCCGCTGATAATCGATGGGCTCAGAAAGCTCGAGTATCGGGGATACGATTCGGCCGGCATCGCCGTGATAGATGAACATCAACACCTTGAGTTGCGCAGAGCGGAAGGGAAGCTGCGAAACCTTGAGGAATGCGTTCGCCTAAATCCGCTTGACGGGAATTACGGCATCGGTCATACCCGCTGGGCGACCCACGGGCGCCCGACCGAGGAAAATGCACATCCGCATCGCGACCAGTCGGGCAAGGTCGTCGTTGTTCATAACGGGATCATCGAGAATTATCTGAGTTTGAAGGAACGTCTCGCGGCCGAAGGAAATACGTTCAAGACAGAAACTGATACCGAGGTGGTTGCCCATTTGATCGGACACTATAAGGAACTTGAGAACCTTTCGTTGGAGCAGGCCGTTCGGAAAGCTGTGCAGGAATTGAAAGGCATTTTTGCTTTATCGATAATTTCCGTCGATGAGCCGAATACGATCATCGCCGTTCGCGAAGGCCCGCCCGTTGTGGTCGGACTCGGCGACGGGGAATTCTTTGTTGCTTCGGACATCCCGCCGATATTGCACCACACCCGAAACGTTTTCTTTTTGGGCGACCGCGAGATCGCGGTTCTGACAAAGGATTCGGTCCGGGTCACGGATTTTGACGGCAACGTGATCGAGCCCGTTCTGCAGCGTATTACGTGGGACCCGATCATGGCCGAAAAAGGCGGCTTCAAACATTTCATGCTGAAAGAGATATACGAACAGCCGCGGGCCGTCAGGGACACGGTCCAGGGACGTGTATCTCTCGACTCGGGCAAGGTTTATCTCGACCCGATGGACATAACTGAAGACGATTTTCGTGTGATGACAGCGATTAAGATCGCTGCCTGTGGAACGAGCTGGCACGCTGGACATGCCGCGAAATTCATGATCGAACGGCTCGCGCGCATCCCTGTCGAAGTAGATTACGCATCGGAGTTTCGATATCGCGATCCGGTTTTGACCGAGGATACGCTCTTGATCGTGATCTCTCAGTCGGGCGAGACGGCCGATACGATCGCCGCAATGCGCGAGGCAAAATCGGCCGGTTGTAAGGTATTGGCGGTTTGTAACGTACAGGGTTCGATGATCCACCGCGAGGCTGACGGGACGATCCTTACCCACGCCGGCCCCGAGATCGGCGTGGCATCGACCAAAGCGTTTACATCGCAAATGGTCGCGCTTTATCTGTTGGCGTTGTATCTGGGCGAACTAAGGGGAACGATCGACGCTGAACAAGGTCGTCGCCTGGCACAGGACCTGGCGGAACTGCCGTTGAAGATCGAACAGCTTTTGAATGACTCCGATACTATCGAAGAGCTGTCCAGAGACTTTTTCAGGGTCCAGGATTTTCTTTATTTGGGCAGAGGAATAAATTACCCCGTGGCCCTGGAAGGAGCGCTAAAGCTTAAAGAGATCAGCTATATTCACGCCGAAGGTTATCCGGCGGGAGAGATGAAGCACGGCCCTAACGCACTGATAGACGAAAAGCTGCCTGTGGTGGTCGTAAACACGCGTGAGCCCGGTAATGCTGCAAGCGAAGTGCGTTATGAAAAAACACATTCAAATATCGTCGAAGTAAAGGCACGAGACGGGATCGTTATCGCGGTTTTGACCGAGGGCGACACAATGAGCTCAAAGGTCGCGAATCATATCATTGAGGTTCCCGCGACCTCAGATCTGCTGGGGCCGGTGCTGTCGGTGGTACCATTGCAGCTTTTGTCATATCACATCGCGGTTAGGCGCGGATGCGACGTCGATCAGCCACGAAATCTGGCAAAATCGGTAACGGTGGAATAATGAAAGCAATAGTGGTACGCGAATACGGCGAGCCTGAAGTTCTGAAAGTGGAGGAGATCGAAACTCCGCTTCCGGCAGCCGGGCAGGTCCTTGTTCGTATTCATGCAGCCGGCGTTAATCCGGTGGACACGTATCTTCGGACAGGCATCCATGCCCATGCACCGAATCTTCCATATACTCCGGGTTCAGACGGCGCCGGGGTCGTGGAAGCGGTCGGCGATAATGTTGTGAAATTCCGGCCGGGCGACCGCGTCTACACAGCCGGGACTATGACAGGGACATATGCGGAATATGCACTTTGCAGCGAGAACCAGCTTGGGTCGCTGCCGCCGAATATCACGTTTTCTGAGGGTGCAGGCATCTGGACGCCGTACGCCACCAGCTATCGCGCGCTTTTTCAAAAGGCCGCCGCTGTCACCAGCGAGACCGTGCTTATTCACGGAGCCTCTGGCGGCGTTGGAATTGCCGCGGTACAGTGGGCTAAGAATGCGGGCTTGACGGTCATCGGCACGGCGGGTTCGGCCGACGGGAAGAAAATAGTGGCCGGGCAGGGCGCTGACGCGGTCTTCGACCACCACGACCCCGACCATTTCGGCGACGTATTTGAATTCGCCGACGGCAACGGCGTCGACGTCATCATTGAAATGCTCGCAAATGAGAATCTTGAGCGTGATTTTGAGGCGTTAAAGATCTTTGGCCGAATTGTCATTGTCGGGAACCGCGGTTCGATACAATTTACGCCCAGGCAGGCAATGACGAAAGAGGCGACGATCTACGGCATGTCGCTGTTCAACTCACCTCAATCGGCGAGGGACGAAATTCATCAGGCGATCTTTAACGGCTCGACCAGCGGGGCATTGAGACCGCAGGTGGCCCAAAAATTCGACTTAAAAGACGCACCCGACGCTCACCACAAGATCATCGGATCACACACCCTCGGCAAACTGGTGCTTACGATAAACGAATCTGACCGATAACGGCAGCGCATCGAATTCATACGCGACTGACGGCCCTTTTTCCGCGAACTCCATACTTTAGGCTTGGCACGACCTTTGCATTTGTTTGGGTGATTTCAAAATCATACCCGGAGGAAAAAAAGGTGAGCGTATTAGAACTTTTAAAGAAAGACCACGATAAGGTAGATAAACTTTTTCAAAAGGTAAAGGGAACGCCCGACGAGGATCATAAAGAGCTTTTCGAACAGATCAAAGCCGAACTTGACCTGCACGCGCATGTCGAGGAAGTGATCTTTTATCCCAAGCTGAAAGAGGAAGGCGATGAAGAGCTTAAAAAGATCACGCTCGAGGGGATCGAAGAGCATCGCCAGGCGAAAATGTTCCTTCGCGAACTCGCTGCACTTTCGGACGACAGCGAGAAATTCGAACCCAAACTAAAGGTGCTGATGGAGGATATCGAACACCACGTTCAGGAAGAAGAAGGACAGATGTTCCCGATGGTGGAGGAACAGCTCGATAAGGAAACTCTCGAGGCGCTCGGAAAAGAGATCGAAAAGGAAAAACAGTCGGCAGGAAAGTCTGCGGCGTCTTCTGGTAAATAAGTTAATGTGGCGGTTGGTCAGAATATAAGCGGGATCAGCCGCCACCGAACCTTTTCCATATATTCTTTGTAACCCTCAAGATCGCGACTTAAGGTCGATTCTTCAATAAGTGTCCGAATCGCGAGCACCACCGCAAAAGTGGCCGTGGAGACAAGGCCATAGAGGGAACCTATAAGCAACGTGCCGCCTAGTACATACGTTATTCCGCCGAGGTAGAGCGGATGCCGAACAATCCCATATAACCCCGTGGAAATAACATGCTGCTTACGGTCATGTTGAATTTTCACCACGGGTGCTGCAAAGGTATTCTCACGAAAAGTTTCGTAAAACATCCAAAAACCGAAGATGCATATAAAAAAGCCTAGAACCTTTAGCCACAGGGGAAATGCGGGACTCCAATTGTATCTGACCGCGTCTAGCGGAAGTATCACGTACCAGGCGACATAGGTGACCACTATCAGCACGATCATCAACTTGTCCCAGAAGCTCTGACCCTTCTGGAACGGCGGGCCCATCCGCTCATGCAGCAGTTCAGGATCTTTTAGATACATCCTGAAAACAGTCGCAACGCTGAAGACAGTGAACGCAGCAGCGAAGATCCATCCTTCTACCCACCTCACATCTCCGCCGATCAAGATGAATATCGCGCCAAAAAGCAAGAGGAAAACTGCCGAATAAACTAGCTGTCCAAATGCCCCCGATCGGTGCGGTTGTTCTACTTCAGCCATACTTTTAAGGATGCTGTGTCCGAAAGCTGCGGTGGCCGCGAATTCACTTAAACGCCCACAACAGTTCCCCCATCAGCAACGGCCCGGTCCTGACTATCGTTAAGCACATCGAAAACCTGCAGGGCATATTTAACATTGCCGAATGGAGCCGAGACCTGAACGCCGGCAATGATGTCGCGCACCGCTAGAAGCGATTCACGGGCGATCTTTATTCCCTCTTCCCGGGCCTCTTCTTTTCCGCGGTCCGATGCGGCACGCATGCGTTCAAGGATCTCGGGCGTAACGTTCACACCGGGGACCTCATTGTGAAGAAACTCAGCGTTTCGGAAGCTGACAAGCGGCCAAATGCCTGCGACGATCGGGATCTTTACATGTTCGATCTTTTTCAGGAACGACCTGAGCTGTTCGGTATCAAAGACAGGCTGGGTGATCGCGTATTCGGCGCCGGCCTCGACCTTCCATTCAAAACGCCGAATCTCTTCCTCGAGATTGACGGCTCCGGGATTTACGCCGACGCCGATCGAGAACGCGGTCGGTCGACCGATCGAGTTATTTCCCAGGTCAAGACCGTGATTCAGCTTGTTGACCATATTGGTCAGGCCGATAGCATCGATATCAAAAACGGCGGTCGCGTCCGGATACGGACCCATTTTTGGCGGATCGCCCGTGATGATCAAAAGATTATGAAGGCCAAGTGCCGCCGCGCCCAGCAGATCGGACATCATCCCCAGCAGATTCCGGTCGCGGCAGCAATAGTGCAAAACGGCCTCGATACCGATCTCCCGTTCGACCAGCACCGCTGTCGCCTGCGCCGACATTCGGGTCTGAGCGCGCGGGCCGTCTGGAATATTCACGGCATCGACGCCCGCGGTTTTGAGAAGGGCTATCGATTCGAGGGTCTTTTCGGCATCGCATCCCTTCGGGGGCAATACCTCGACCGAAGTTACAAACTCGCCGCGTGCTACCTTTCGTGACCAATTAGATCGTTCCTCGGCGGATACGACAGTAATATCCAAAGGCGTCAGATCGCGAACTTCCGCCGGTTTGGACCGCACAAAGACCTGGGCTTGACGTGGACTGATCGACCGGATCGCGTCGGCGATCAGTTTGATGTGCGTCGGCGTGGTTCCGCAGCAGCCGCCGACAAATTTTGCGCCGGCCTGCACGAACCGCTTGGCAAACGTCGCCATGTATTCGGGCGAGCCCATATAGAACTGCCGTCCCTGCACATCACGAGGCAGGCCGGCATTGGGTTGCGCCGACAAGCGCTTTTCTGTGACGGTCCGCATTGCCTCGAGGGCTGTCAGAACGTGGTTTGGCCCCATTCCGCAATTGAGCCCGATAACATCGACCTCCAGTTTGTCCAATTCGGCAGTAAAAGATTTCGGCGTGTCACCAAAGGTCGTTTTGCCGTCCACCTGGATCGTCATCTGCGCGACGATGGGAAGATCGCACAACTCTTGCACAGCGCAGATCGCTTGTTCGATAACACTCAACTCGGAGAAAGTCTCCAGAACAAACAGGTCAACGCCGCCTTCCAAAAGGCCTTCGACCTGTTCTTTGAACATTTCCTTTGCCTCGTCGAACGATGTCGGACCGAATGGTTCGATCCGCAGGCCGAGAGGCCCGACAGCGCCGGCGACATACGCCCTATCACCGGCCGCTTCGCGGGCGATCCGCGCCGCCGCGACATTTATCTCACGTAATCGTCCATCCAAGCCGTACGAACGCAGTTTATGACGCGTCGCACCAAATGAATTGGTCTCGATTATTTCAGCGCCGGCTTTGACGTACTCTTCGTGGACCTCGCGGACCAGGTCAGGCGCGATCAGATTGAGCTCGTCATAGCTGCGGTTGATATAGATGCCTTTGTCGTAGAGGCGTGTGCCGACGGCGCCGTCAAAAACGTAAACGCTGTCAGAATCGATCAGGTCGCGAAAGTTCTTCATAACAAAAAATCTCGCCAAACAGCGAGATTGATCTAGATCGTTTACGTTGGCTGTTTAGCAGGTTATTTAACGTGGTCGCAAGTCGCATTAACTCACCACGAGATCAAATCCGATGATGCGACTTTCTCAGCGGCATGTCAAGTTCAGTTCAAACACGCTGAACTCTCTTTTCGTTCGCCATCCCGCCGAGTTTTTCGAGCAAAGCACGACAAGCTCAGGGCCATCCGGCCGACGAAAAGATGACGAAATGAGTTCAGAATGCTCACCGATTGGGTGTCGGCCAAGCTGAGTCAACGTCGCTGACATTTCGAGCAGAAAAAAGTCGACCGGCCGCCTTGTTTTAGCCGACGCACGGGGCGTCCGCACTCTACGCATGGCAGACCTTCGCGGCCGTAAACCCGCCAATGATCTTCGTACCTTCCGCCATAATAGCCTATTTCGTAGTTTTCCGGGTCAGTGTTCAAGGTCGAACCGGCATCAATGGCCTCTTGAAGTACTCCGCGAATATTATTAAAAAGCCGCTCGGAACGCTTTGGCGAAAGCGTGTTGGCCGGAACCGCCGGGTGAATGCGCGATAAGAAAAGGGCCTCAGCCGCGTAAATATTTCCGAGTCCCGTGACCTTGGTCTGATCCAGAAGAAATTCTTTTAGCGGCCGTTTCGAAGCACGCAGTATCCCTCGAAAATACAAAGGCGAGAAATCCGGCGAGAAGGGCTCCGGAGCAAGTTTTGAAAGAGCGGTACAGGTCTCAAGTGCCCCACTCTCAGCCAGGTGCATATAACCAAAATGGCGTTGGTCCTCGAACACCAGCCGTCCGCCGCCGCTCAGATGGAAGCAGGCATGGACAAATTTCGGGTCAGACGCCTCGTCGGGAAGCAGAAGAAAGCGGCCGCTCATGCGTAGATGAACGATCAGTGTCCGGCCGTTATCGAAACTGAACAAGATATGCTTTCCCCGCCGGCCCACCGATATGACGACGGCATTTTTCAAACCAGAAGTAAAGTCGCTCGGTGAAACGGCCGGGGCAAGCCGCTCCCGCAGCAATTGAGCGTCTTTGAACCTTTGGCCGTTTACCAGCCGATCAAGAGACCGTACGACTAATTCAACTTCGGGAAGTTCAGGCATGGTCAATAACTCGGGTGTCGGTCTGTGCGCCAGGCATCGTCACTTTTTGTCGCGATCTGCGAAACATCCTTTTAGTTCAGCGCATTAGATCTTCGAGTAATCCGGGATCGTCGCTTTGTCGCCCAGAACTACACCCGGTCCGACGTGAGAATTCCGCCCCAGATAACAGCTCCGGCCGATCACAGCGTCCTTTATTTCCGCGCCTTGCGAGATCCTTGTGTGGGACCAGATGACGGAATTCTCAATTGTCGCCTTTTCGTCAACCAAAACCCCCGGACCCAATACCGAATTGACGACCCGCGCATTCGGCTTTATCACACATCCGCTGCCGAGAACCGATATCTTGTCGACCTGGGCGGCGGTAGCAACATCCGCTTTTTCGACC
>JBDTMQ010000423.1:0-18411 GCA_039934155.1 Acidobacteriota bacterium
ATTCCATCAGCCGACAAATCAAAAACGATACTTTATAAACATCTGAAAATCCATTCGCCGCGTATAATTAATTGGGCATAGGCGAAGCTTATTTTGGTGGAACTTTTGGTATTTGGTATCGTAAGAACCAATTGGCAGCACCTGAAGATCGGGCGTCTGCCGCTTGCGAAAGAGCTTTTCGTTATTGAGGATTCACGGATTGGAAGCATTGAAGCCGTCAACGGAGATTAATGGTGCCGAGCTCGTACGCCGCGCTCGTGCAGGCGACGGCCTCGCCTGGGAAGATATCGTTCAGATGTTTTCCCGCCGCATCTTTAACCTCGCTTACCGGTTCACGTCGAGTGTCGATGGGGCGGAAGATCTGACGCAGGAAGTATTTATTCGGATTTATCGTACGCTCGATCAGTACGATGCGAAACAGGGCGATCTGGCCAATTGGCTGATGAGGCTCGCCCGAAATTTGATAATCGACGATTACCGGCATCGCCAGCGTAATCCTCAGAATTCGATGGCGGATGCTGTCGACGATCATCAGTATCATTTGCGTGCCGTCGGCACCTCGGCACAAAAGGATATGGAACGCCGTGAATTGGCCGCCCAGGTCCAGGAAGGAATTGATAAGCTGCCGCCCGATCTGAAAACGTGTGTCATTCTTCGCGATATCGAAGAATTAAGTTATCAAGAGATCGTCGACGCACTGCAAATACCCGAAGGCACCGTAAAATCGCGGATAAACCGAGGGCGTATCGAGTTGGCAAAGATATTGAGGCGGATGAGGATCGTGACGATTTAGCAAATACGGGGTTTGAATTCGTCAAACCACAAAAGTGACAAGGGGTCGATTTTTTATGACAAACGATAGGGACATCTCAATGAATTGCTCACAGTTCGAAGAGCTGATGTCCGATTATATTGAACGCTCGCTCGATAATGCGACACAAAGGTCGGCGGCGGCGCATGCTTTGTCGTGCCCTCTCTGCCATGCATTACTAAATGAAGTAAAAACGGCATTGGCGGTCTGCCGCGAAATGAGCGAGCCGAAAATGCCGATAACGCGGCTCGAGGCAAAGATCCTCGAGCGGACCGTGCCTGAAGCGGCAATGCATTGTGAGGAATTCGAAGAACGCCTGACCGATTATCTTGACGGCTTTTTGCCGGCACAGGTATTTCACCGGTGGGAAAGGCATGCCGTGCTTTGCGATGACTGTACCGATCTGCCGGGCGCCGTCGTTCGCTCGCTGGCCGCTTGTGTAAGTTACAAGCTCGAGGAACTACCCATTCCCGAAGGCCTTCACGAGTCGATCTTAAAAGCTACGCTTGGGACCATTAAAGCGGAAACGGCACGTGCGTCGGCCATAAAGCGGTTCGGCGAATGGGCCCGCGGATTCAGCTTTCCGATATCGATCCCCCAGCTTGCACCCGTCGCGATGATGCTTCTTTTTGCATTTCTCGTATTCAGCCAGACGGTCTCGGCTGACGGTTCGCTGACCGACGTATATACAAAGGGAGTTGAACTCGCGGAACAGACCTATAAGCAAAGCGCCGACGCGTGGGGCGGACGTCCGCAGCAGCAGGCCGGCCAGGACCCTGTTGAGGGAACTACATTTGTCGAGGATAAGAAATAAATGAACTGCACGTATCACAGTCAGAATGTAGCTGTCGTTCAATGTAACGGCTGCGGCAGGCCGCTGTGCCCTGCGTGTGATCACCGCATCAAGGGGTTTCCGTAGTGTCAGGACTGTATCGTTATGGGTGTCGATCTGCTCCGTCAGCATAGTCAATCCAATTACGTGCCGTTCGTAAAAAAACGGACCTCGCCTATAGCGGCTACGCTGCTGTCGTTCGTATGTCCGGGCCTCGGTGCGGCGTACAATGGCCAGACCGTAAAAGCTCTTGTTTATTTCGCGGTATTCGTCGGTCTTTTCCAGATGGCGATCCTGACCGGCGGAACGCTTCTTTTCGTCTTCGGGTTTATGGGAATGTGGCTTTTCGCGGCGCTCGATGCCTGGCGAACGGCCCAGGCAATTCGTTCGGGTGTAACACCTGATTCGGCCGAAGATATTCTCGTCAAGCGGTTTTCGGGCAACCCAAAGCTTTGGGGAATCGTTCTAAGCGTACTTGGTGTGGCATTTTTGCTGCAGAGTGTTTTTAACGTTCGCGGGTTGATGCGAGGCTTAATGCCGGTGATGCTTATCGGGTTAGGCGTCTATATCTTGAGAGGCTACATATTCAAGCCAAAGAGCGACGATTCGGCCTGGCAAGGGTATGACAGCTCGCGGTCGGTGCCGACCTTTGGCGGAACATTGAACGATCCCGCGTTTCGACGGGATGATTATCAGCCCTACGCCGAGAACGAGGCCCGCGGCTACGGCAGCTGGAAAGGCCGATAGTGATTTTGGACGATTCCGGCGCTCTTCGCCGATTTATTAAGGAGAAAAGATCATGCCAGTTTGGTTAAAGGCCGCCGGAAAATGGGGCAGCATTCTCGTAGTGATCGCGCTCGTGATCTCGTTGTTAAAGACGATAATTTCTTTCATCGCATTCCTGACCGGAGCCATTAAAATATTGATCATTCTGGTCTTTGTCCTCCTTATCGTCGCCGTCGGCTACATGGTCTTTAAGGGGTGGAACGAGAGCCGCAAAAACAAGGGATAGCGGTTTAACACAGTTTGTAGTATAATCAGCCATCGACTTTGGCCTGAGACATGGGTACTTGCCAAAGCGGTGGCTTCCGTTTATTATCAGACAATTCGCACAATCTTCGATCCGGGGTTAGGTCGGTTTTCAAATATAGTCAGTGCATTTTCTACTATAAGGACAACTTTGGTTTCGCGTTAGTCGCTCGCGGCTATCCCTGCGTGATTCCGTGTGCCGGGACGTTGGATTTCCGGTACGAAATCATTTTAAGGAGCTTAAAAGCATAATGACGAATAACGGTAAGTACTTTACTTTTCTACTTTCGCATTCATCAAGATCTAAAATTTATATTCGCAGAATCAGTGTTTCGAAGAAGGTTCTTCAAAACAGTTTATTAAGCATTGTTTTAATTACAGGTATTTCAACATTTGGTATCGGCATTTCAGGCGTATTTGACCTGAATTTATCACAGACGACAGCGATCGCTTCGAATCTAATAAATCCCACACTTTCAACACTTGCGGCTTCCCCGCTAAAAAAGAAACAGATCGATTATTCCCGTCCCGACCCGTCATCGCTGTTTGCTCTGAACAGCGGCGGACCGCTGATCACCGACGGCATGGATGAAGAGGACATCGAGATCGAAAAGCAGCTTCATGCTATTCAGCTGAGCAGTAACCCGGCCAGTGTTCCGACAATGTGGGCACATTTGGGCAAGATCAACAACGAGTTCGGCTTTCGCCGTAACCCGTTCGGCGGCCGCACTTACGAGTTTCACTCGGGCCTCGATATCGACGGCGAGCGCGGTGACCTGGTCGTCGCACCCGCCGGCGGCACCGTTACCAAAGCCGGTTGGCAGGGCGGTTACGGCAATATGATCGAGATCGATCACGGCAACGGCTTGATCACGCGTTACGGCCATCTATCCAAGATCGAAGTAGAGGTCGGCGACGTTCTTGCCCGAGGCCAGTTGATGGCTCTCGTTGGCTCGACCGGCCGCTCGACCGGGCCGCATCTGCATTATGAGCTGCGTTTTAACGATAAACCGATAAACCCGAGACGATTTCTGCCGCCGGAACCGACCGAGCTGAAAAAGGTCAACGGATAACGATTTGCAAAATCTAAGTTAAGCGAGCTAGATTACTGGCTCGCTTTTTTCATTGGTGAGTTGATCTTAAGGCCGAGTCACAAAGAATATGTCCTAGGCCCAGCGGCCGAGTTGTGCGTCTTGCAGTACGCGGACCTTTGACCTGTACCGAAAGCGGTTGCCGAATTCGTCAGTGCGTCTCGAAGTTCGGTAATCGAGGTCGATACTCGCGAGGCCAAGGTCACGCAATAAATGCATCTCGCCTGATTCAGAGATGCCGTTATGGTTCGTATCCTGCCACAGCCTCAGCTTCTCAAAGATGGAGTCATTGCGGTTTATACGGCCGTTTCCGTCTCCGCCGTTTCTCCGCTTATCATACTCGGCAAGGGCCAGAAAACCGTTCGGCTCGTTTGAGGCGGGCTGAGGCGTGATGTCGCCGAACAGCTCTTCGCCGTTATCGATCACACCGTTACTGTTTCGGTCGAGGACCAGAAACGCATTTGTTGAGGTCGGCGCGGTCCATCCGATACGCTGCGGATAACCCCACGCAAAGAGGTCAAAATCGACACCGCCGGCAGCATCGGTCAATGGAAATCCGCTGTGATCGACATCGATAAGTATGGGCGATCCGCCGACTGTTCCGTCAGGACAACTGCATGTGACCGGATCGTAGCCAGACGGTTCGGCACATCTCTCCTGAAAGGCCAGGCTTCTTTGACATACACCATCAATATCAACGAAACCGGTTGCGCAACCCCAAAAGGCAGCATTTCCACACGTGCCTGGTTGACCACAGCTTGGATAGGAATTAAATCTGGTGCGGGAGAAGCTTGGACAAGTGTTACATGAAGGTGGTCCCCCTGGAAAGCCTGAATCTCCTCATCTATCCGGCAAATCAGACAAATATCCAAAATCTCCTGGTGCCGTCGGATATAAAATGTCAGGCGATTGACGATCACAGGCTATGTCATCGTCTACAACCGGAACAAGAGTTGTTCCAGTCGCTATCATTACGGAAATATCCGCAGTCCGGAGGAGAAGGGGTAGGCAATATGATCTCGGCAGATACGGAACAATTCAACATTGTCGAAAAAGGAATTCTAACTGATCTGCGAAACACTAAAGATAGAGGCGCAGATGCGAGAAACGCGAACCAATTTAGCGATGGCGCCGTCGACTTCTGCAAGAGCAACGACCGCCAGATTTTCGGATTGTCTGGGTCTTGCTGCAAAGGGATTCCCAATTTCCAGCCGGTTCCATCTGCAAAATGGATTTCCCGGATGTCAAGTGTTACGAGGTTAAAGTCTTCGACCCCATATTTCTCAAGTTCCATGTTCCAATACGAAATCTCGCTTGTACTTACCCCTACCTCCCCAATTTCATCAGGAGCGAGTATTAAGTCGCTTGGATTAGCGACAACCGGCGCGTATCTGTTTCCGAAAAAAATACCTACAGGTAAAAATGCCGGCAACTGTCGTTGTTTGGGGATAACAAGATCGATATTGAAGTAAACAATAGTCTTGTTTGAAACATTCTTCACTCCAAATCTCAAATTTTTCAGCCAATCATCGTTGCCCGAAACTCGTTTCTGTCTTTCAAAGGCACTGTTGCCCAGTTTCCGACTAACAATTACAATAGGACAATTTGAGTGCGACGGGTCTTCATTAACATATCGATTTTTCTCTTGCGAAAATGTCGTCGTCATTGAAATGCAAATCAGAAGGATAATTAGAAGGATGTTTTTGCAATGTTTTTCCATGAAATCTCCTATATGCTCTCGCGGGACAGCTGAAAAACTCTGGCAGTGAGGCAATTACTGTTTCGGTCATGAACAAGAAAAGCATTGGTGGAAGCTGCCGCCGTCCAACCGATACGCGAACTGTCTCGGACGGCTTTAGGACGACATCAGTTTGCGGTTTGCCGTTAGCATCCAACGGAACGGAAATGCTACCAAACTCCAACGGAATTCCAACTTGTGTAGGTAAATTCCCGTGCTTATCGACCATTAGTTCGAGGTATAGCCAGATAAGCGTTTTGCCGGATGTGTTCTTAACGGTCAATCTGAGTTCTTTGAGCCAGGATATACCACCCCAAATCTTAGTTTCCTTCGAGAACGACTTTCTACCTAGTTCGCGACCGATGATCGTAACGGGCTGACTCGGATAATTGTAGCGAGGATTAGACTCGTCGACACCTCGAAGCTTGTCCTGAGAAATAGAAGGAAATGTCAGAAATAAAACAATTCCAATACATAGAGTAAAATTCGTTGCTGCGCTCATTTCGTTTCCTTTCTACTCTCGTGAGAGACTGGGGTTAATAACAGAACGGCTGATATCAAATAGTGAAGGATAAGACGTATGTAAACCCTTGCGTCCCAAGAAGTCAATCAAAAAACATTGTAGTGAGACTTGCGATATTGCAATTTGTCAGCTCTGCTATTATCGTTCGCCGACGCGCGAGGTTGGGCATTTTACGCCCTTGCTGACGCGCAGGCTTCTGCATCTGTTCGCGAGGTTGACACCAGCCTTTAAAGCATCATATCGGTCGTGACGGCCTGTGCCGCAGAGTTACGCAAAGCAGCAAATAACCGCAAAGCGTTATCCATCTCCTATCTCCTATCTCCTATCGCTCCTATCTCCTATCTCCTATCTCCTATCTCCTGCGTTTCTTACCATTCCCGGCACCTCGATACGAAAGTCGCAGGGTTTTGGGATATAATCTATTAACTGGATCGATCACTGTTTATCAAGGAAATTTTAAAATGAATCAAAAGAGAAACGCATATATTTCGCTGCTGCTGACGTTTGCAATGATGCTTTCGTCGGTTACCTTTGCGACGGCACGCGTCGACGAGGGAATGTACACACCTGACCGTATCGCCTCGCTAACCGAATTGAAAAAACGCGGCCTGAAGATCAAGCCCGAAGAGATCTACAACCCGAACGGCGGCGGTCTTAGTGAAGCGGTCGTCCGCCTCAGTATCGGCTGTACCGCCGAGATGGTCTCGCCCGAGGGCTTGATGCTCACCAATCATCACTGCGGGTTTGACGCTCTCGTTCAGGCCTCGACGCCCGAAAAAGACCTGGTCGAGACCGGTTTTAAGGCCGATAACCGGGCGGGTGAGATACCGGCCAAGGGATATATAGTCTATGTCACTCAACGTGCCGAAGATGTGACCGCAAAGGTTCGCCAGGGGACAGAGAGCCTGACGGGCGACTCGCTAAGCGCGGCCTTGCAAAAAAATCTCGAAACGCTGCAATCGGCCGAACAGGCAAAGGCGCCGGCCGGCTCAACCATCCGCGTTCAGGTAATGAACAACGGTTTTTATTACTACCTGTGGCAAACCTCACAGATAAAAGACGTTCGCGTAGTTTATGCGCCGCCCCGCAGCATCGGTGTTTTCGGCGGCGACCCTGACAATTTTGAATGGACGCGCCACACGGGTGATTTTACTTTCCTGCGTGCGTATACCGCGCCCGATGGCACCGCGGCGGAATATTCACCCAGCAACGTGCCCTACAAACCGAGAAAGTTTTTGACGATGAACATCGGCGGGCTGAAAGACAACGATTTTGTATTCGCGCTCGGATATCCCGGCGCCACGACCCGTTATCGCGAGAGCCAGTCTATCGAGTTCGCACGCGATGCCAACTTCCCTTTCCTGTCGGCGTGGCTTGACGCCCGAAGCAGCGCGCTGAGGCTGATCGGTGAAACGGATGAAAAGAAACGTATCGAGTTTCAATCTGAGATAGCCAATTTTGACAATTATCGAAAGGTCTATAAGGGCAGTGCGGAGAGACTGATAAAGGCTGACGTCGTGACACAGCGGCAGGCCGAAGAGGCGAAATTCGCTGCATGGATCGCCGCCGACCCTTCGCGTCAGCAAAAATACGGCAGCGTCCTGCCAGAACTAAAAACATTGTCCGAAGCGACAAATGCCACCGCTAAACGAGATGTGATCATGGGCCGACTCGTCAGCCCGTCGCTGACACCCGTTCTCAAACAGATCACCGATGGCGCGGCATTTGCCGAACGCGGCAAACCGCTCAACGACGCGGAGATCGCGGCGAAGAAGGTCCAGGTTGCCAAAGCCTATGAGGATCGCGAACCGGTCCTCGAACGCGAGATGATCAAGTTCTATCTGCGCGAGTTGTCGGAGCTGCCCGCCTCTCTCAAGTTCGAGCCGGCTGAAAAGCTTTTCGGCTCGTTCGAGGGCGCCGGCCGCCGCGCCGCCGAAGATGCCTTTGCTGAGTCGATCGCGACCGGTTACTTTTCGAATCCTGATAACGTGATGCGTTTTTACTCCGCGGCCAACACGATGGAATTCAACGAGGAACGCGAGAAAATAACGACTTTTGTCCGCGGGTTAAATGCCGAGCGTGGAGCTCAGGCCGCAAGGGCCGCCAATTTCGCATCAAAGATCGACCGTCTGCGTTTGCTTTATCAACAAGGCATGGCTGAGATGAAAGGCATCACGCCTTACCCGGACGCCAACTCGACGCTTCGCTTTACCTACGGCAATGTAAAGGGCTACAGCCCGCGGGAGGCCGAATTCCTGACGCCATTCACGACCATCAAGGGTATGTGGGAAAAGGATACGGGCGTCAACCCGTTCGATATGCCGCAAAAGCTCAAAGACCTTCAGCGGGCGCATGATTTTGGCCGCTACGGCGAAGGCGACAGCGTCGTCGTCAACTTTCTATCGACCAACGATATTATCGGTGGCAACAGCGGCAGCCCTGTTCTGAACGGCAACGGCGAACAGGTCGGCCTAGTATTTGACGGCAATTACGAGGGACTGGGCAATGATTATTATGTCGATCCAGCGGTCAACCGCACGATATCGGTCGATATCCGGTTCGTTCTTTTTGTTACCGAGAAATTTGGCGGAGCAAAATGGGTAGTCGATGAAATGAAGCTTGTCGGCGGACCGAAAGCTGCTAAAGCTGGTTCGCATTAACTGTGTCGTTTAGCCGGGGGTCTTCGACCTCCGGCTAATTTAACGGTATCTAATAATCCAGCTTCATGCTGTTCATATATTTGACCATGACACGCTGGCGGCGTTTCACACGTTTAGGGTTTTTGGCCGGGTTAAATACATTGAGAGGACTCGGGATCATGGCGGCGAGATATGCGGCCTCTTCGCGTGTCAGATTTGACGCCGATTTTTTGAAATAGACGCGCGACGCGGCCTCGGCGCCGTAAACGCCGTCGCCCCATTCGATCACATTGAGATAAAGCTCGAGAATTCGTTTTTTACTCAGGTCGCGTTCGAGAAAGTATGTGTATAAAGCCTCGCGTCCTTTTCGAAGAAAGTTGCGGTCCTCGCTCAAGTATAGGTTTTTGGCAAGTTGCTGGGTTACGGTCGATGCTCCGCGTTTAAAACTGGGCATCGGCGGTATCCAGTCGTTCGGGTCGTAGTCGCCCTCTTCCTTTGCTTCCTTTTCACCTTCTTTGACGGCCTCGTCCCATGTTTTTTGGATTGCTTCCCAATCAAAGCCGTTGTGCACGAAAAATCGCGAATCCTCGCCGGCAAGCACTGCCCGCTGAAGATTGGGCGAGATCTGTTCGATCGGCATCCAGATCATGTATTTTCGCGGCTCTCGACCCTCGGTCGCGGCCTCGGAGATACGGTTCTCGATCATTGAGGTTGTCGTCGGATCATCAGTCCGCAGACGCGATATGCTGGGGAAGGTCACCAACTCGTACAATAGCCACACGACGAGCGATCCGATCAGAATGAGGAACAGAATTTTGGTCCAACGCCACATAAAAGGCCGTGATCAGTTAAGGAAGTTCAGTTGTTATTTAGTGCTTGATAAAACGTAAGAAAGAAATTGGCAGTAATACACATAAACTATAACAGTAATACGTGAATGGGCACCAGGATTGCTCCCTTAAATCATACGCTGCCTTCAAACTCTTGAATCAAGCACCGTTTGCGGCTATGCTGTAAGCAAGCCGGATACAAGAGCAAGAACTTGCCGATCGATAGCTTTATGGGCCAATACGACAACGTTGTTGCTGTGATCCTCGGCGGCGGGGCCGGTTCGCGGCTGTGTCCGTTGACTCGAGACCGCTCAAAACCGGCAGTTCCGCTCGGCGGCAAATACCGCCTGATCGATGTACCGGTCTCGAACTGCATCAATTCGAGCATCACCCAGATATTCGTCCTTACACAATTCAATTCGGCATCGCTCAACCGTCACATTTCGCGGACATATAGATTTTCGAGCTTTTCGACCGGCTTTGTCGAAGTCCTGGCCGCCGAACAAACCAAGGACAACCCGCTGTGGTTTCAGGGCACAGCCGACGCCGTCAGGCAAATGCTGCCGCATTTACGCGATTGGCGTGTCAACACGATCCTGATCCTGTCGGGCGACCACCTTTATCGAATGGATTACCGGCGTTTCTTGGCACGCCACGTTGAGACCGGTGCCGATGTGACTGTCTCGGTAATCCCCTGCCGGCCGGATGAGGCCGAGGGCTTTGGACTTCTCAAAGCAGACGAATCTGGCGAGATACACGAATTTCGTGAAAAGCCGCAGGGCGACGAGCTCGAGGCAATGCGCGTTGACACATCCGGCTTTGGTCTGTCGGCCGATGAAGCTCAAACCCGGCCTTTTCTGGCCTCGATGGGCATTTATGTTTTTAACTACGATCGGCTGGTGGCATTGCTGAATACAGACAGCTCATGGGTCGATTTTGGCGGCGAGATAATCCCGGCCGCGATCGAGAAATATAACGTCCAGGCACATCTTTTCGACGGCTATTGGGAAGATATCGGGACGATCAAGGCCTTCTTTGAGGCAAATCTCGATCTCGCCTCGCCGCTGCCGAAATTCAATTTTTTTGATACTGCGTCACCTATCTATACCCGAAGCCGATATCTCCCGCCATCAAAGCTTCACGACTGTGATATCGATAATTCGATGGTCAGCGAGGGCTGTATCATGAATGGCGTTTACGCCCGGAACTCGATCATCGGCCTTCGCAGCCGGCTGGATCACGGCGTCAGGATCGAAAGCTCGATCCTCATGGGCTCCGATTTTTTTGAATCACTGGACGAGATCAAGGACAATCTCGAAACACAGATTCCGCACATCGGGATCGGTTCCAACTCGGTGATCAGACGGGCGATCGTCGATAAGAATGTGAGGATCGGTAAAGGAGTAAAGCTGTTGAATCAGGAAGGCGTCGATCACGCCGACGGTCCAAATGGCAGTTATTTTATCCGGGACGGCATCATTATCGTGCCCAAAGGCGGCATTATTCCCGACGAAACGGTGGTTTGAGGCTGGCGCTATTTCTTTCCTGACGATTTAGCCACAACATAGCTGTCGCGAGCACGAACCGCCACATTCGGTTTACCTACGCGGACCTTTATCTTGCGTGTCTTGCCCGGGCGGTCTTCGTCCGTCGGATAATAGCCCAAACTGTAAAACTCGCGCAGTTCGCTGGCGATCTTTGTAAAGGCGTTGTTCAGATTGCCGAATGTGCTCGCAAGGTAGATTGTCCCGCCTGTTCGAAGAGCAAGCTGATTCAGATATTCTTCAGCCGCAGCATATTCTTTCTCGGTTGTTCCCTTGTCACTGGGTGTGCCGACGGTCGGAACGGGCAGCGGCAGGGGAAACGGTGACTTGCCTGGTAAGGTCGGGGGGGTGGTGGTCGGTCTTTGTCCGGGGATGATGACGGATTTGTTCTTTAGCGACTGAACATCAGCGAATGTGTCGTATCTGATCGGATAGATCAAGGCGTCAAGCTCCATCGCGTCCCTCAGATTTTGCAGGTCATTCGATGCACGGCTTGTCGTATCGACGCCGTCCGTGAACAGAACGATCGCCTTCCGGCCCTTGATCCGCCTCAGCCGATCATTCATCGTCAAATCTACCGCCTCATAAAGACTAGTGCCCGTTGAGATACGCGTCGACCTGATCGCCCTATAGATGCGCCCGCGATCATTTGTCGCTTCGCAAAGCATATGCACATCCTGATCGAACGAGATCACCATAACACGATCATCTGGTCGGAGCTGGTCGATAAAAGCGATCGCCGCCGATTGGATCTCGCTGATCTTGAACGTCGTCGAATAGCTCATATCGAGAACGAGAGCGACCGTGAAAGGTTGTGATTCGTTCGTAAAATAGGCTATCTCTTGGGGTACATTGTCTTCCAGGACGGTAAAGTCCGCTTTTGTAAGCCCGCCGATAAACCGATTTCGGCGGTCGATGACCCGGACCGGAATGCTGACAAGATGTGTATCGACCTCGATCGCGTCACCGTCATCTTCAGCCGCGGCACCATTGTTTTGAGCGCTTTCTACATTCGCGGCCAGCGGTGTGGGTGACGGCTTGGCTTCCTGTCTCTGGTTGGACTTTTGGTTTTCGGATGTCGGCGGAACACGTCTGGACTGTCCGCCGGCCGCCACGGAAAAAGCGAACGCCAGCATGAAACCGGCGAATATTAAGGCAATGTTTCTAGGCGGATGCATTTTAAGGCGGCGTCAGGATTTTCGATGCACGAAAGCCGTAAAATGGATGTTATCACCGAACTCTAGATCCAAAAAGACCGATCTTTCGATGCGGTCTCTTTGCAGCGTCGGGTGTGGTGTTCGCGTCAGCGCCCGGCAAATTTTTTGTCGCTCTGTCCGACTATATATGTTGATTTTGCTTTTACGATCAAATTGGGTCGCATAACGCGGACCTTGATCTGCTTGCGGTCGCCGGGCCGCCCGACATTATCGGGATAGTAGCCAAGAGAGTACTGACGACGCAGCTCCTCCGCGATACCCGAAAAAGCGTTTTCTAGATTCACGAACGTGTCGGCCTCAAACTTCCGGCCGCCGCTGTTCGTAGCAAGAGTCTCAAGATACTGACGTCCGACCTCATATTCGCGGGAACTGCCGCCGCGATTGCCCCGTCGCGGAAAGCTGCCGCCACCCAGGATTATTCCGATGATATCGTCGATGTCGCCCTGCTGCCGTCTTCGGCCGCCGCCCCAGCCGCCCATGTCCTGCTGGGTGTTGTACCTGATCGTATAGACGAGCGCCTCCGATTCCTCTACGTCACTGATCGTACTTTGATAATTCGCACGCCTCGATGTAGTGTCCACGCCATCGGTAAATAACACGACGGCCTTTCTGCCCTGAATGGTTTTCAATTCACGATTTAGAACGTCGTCAACGGCCTCGTAAAGACTTGTACCGTCGCCGAATTCTGCCTGTCGGATGGCGTTGCGGAGCTCTCGGCGATCATTCGTTGGTTCGCTCAACACGCGAACATGCTCGTCAAACGCAACCACCATCACCCGATCGTTAACGCGAAGTTGATCGACGAATGAGATCGCGGCATTTTGGATCTCATCGATACGATACTGCGTCGACGGGCTAACGTCGATCATCAAAACGACCGTAAACGGCTGTTCAACGGACTGAAAAAACCCGACCTTTTGCTGAACGCCGTTCTCGAATATCTGAAAATCTTTTTGCTGCAAACCCGAAACAAAACGGCCATCGCGGTCAAGAACCGAGACCGGCATGGTAACAAGGCTAGTCTCGATACGGATCTCTTCGTCGTCATTGGATACGGGTGGGGTTGCCTTGGGCGACGGCGATGATATCCGCGGAACATTGCCCCCAGCCAGCACCGGTGGACGGCGGCCCGTATCGGCAGGCGGAATGTCGTTTTTCAGCGTCGGAGCCGAAGGCTGCGGTGTAGTTGCAACGCGGGGTCGTGTCGCCCGGTTGCTTTGCGCAAACGCCAGCGAACTGAACAAGCCGATGCAAAAAAGGCCTATCGCATATTTTTTCATATCCGGATACTCCGCGTTGATTCTGGTTACTTGGGGAAAGTACTGAATATGATTAATGTTATCCGACTTTAGTTGCTAATGTTTTTATCCAGTTCGGCGATCGCGATGCTGTGAAAAGAACGCCGAACCGAGTTGATATTGATGAACGGCAGTGAAAAACCGTGTGTGCGGTTAGTAAGCAGAATAAAGATGCGTTCGTTAGTCGGATCGATCCACAGGCTCGTACCGGTAAACCCTAGATGGCCAAAGGCTTCCGGCGGCATGTATGGCCCGGCCGCGGAGCCCGTGGTCTCGGCGAGTTGAAAACCCGGGGACCTCGCTTCATTCAGATCGCGTGTAAAATTGGTCGCAAAAAGCTCGCAGACCTCAGGCGAGAGGATCGACGTCGTGGATGACAGAAATTGCAGGGCCAGCGTGAATATGTCGCCTGCTGTCGAAAAGAGACCGGCGTGGCCCGCCACCCCGTTCATAAACCACGCATTGCCGTCGTGCACCTCGCCCCAGATCTGATATTTACGGATCGCGGCATCAAGACGCGGTCCCGCTGGATAACCTATTTCGATGCAGGTTTTACGCTCGTATTCATTACTTTTTTCGCTTGCTGCTATCCGCGGTTTCAGGGCCTCCGGCGGACAGTAGAATGTATTCTTGAGGCCGAGTAGTTGAAAGATCTCCTCAGCGGCGGCTTCGTCGATGCGTTTTTTGAGTATCTTTTCGACAACGAACATCAGCACCGTAAAACCCAGATCACTGTACTCGACCCTTTGATTCTCGGCCGCAACCAGCGGAAACCGTGCAATGAAGTCGAGCGTGCCTGCCCGGTCTTCAGATTCGAGATAGAACGGGCGCCATGCGGCAAGCCCCGCTGTGTGCAGCAGCAAACGCTCTAGATTTATGACGCTCTTTTCGGCGCTGTCAAATTCCGGGAGGTACCGGTAGACAAGATCTGTTAGTGCAAGTTCCTGTTCGGCGACAAGTTTGCCAATGATCAGCAGCGTGACCAGTGGCTTTGTCAGACTTGCCACGTCATAGATCGTATCAGGCTGAGCCGCGATCCTCTCTGGCTCAACGACCGCATGGCCAAGTGCATCCTGAAACAGGATACTGCCTTTTTCCGCGACGAGATAGACTGCCGACGGAAAATCATTGGCCTCGATTCGTGACCGCAGAAACTCAGAGATCTCAGGGTTATTCATCTTCGTTCAAACATTCAAACGATCCCGGTGGCGGTCGATCTTTTCCAAAACGCCAACCGCGAGGGCGAGAGCGCGACGACCCGCTTCTCCGGTGACCGATGGCGGCCGACCGACCTCGATCGCGTCAAGAAATTCGATAATTTCAGCGCGAAGCGGTTCGACGTCGTCGATCGCCAGACGGTCGATCGAGATGCCAAGCAGCGGCACCGCAGCTTTCGGATCGAGCGATGTGACTGACGCGAACTTGTTTCCGTAATCCAGTACAACGTACGAATTCGTTTGATAAAATCGCGTCTTTCTGAGCTTTTCCGTTCCTATCCTCGACGCGGTAATGTTCGCAACCGCTCCGTTCTCGAATTCGATCCGCGCATTCGCGGCATCGACCTTGTCCGATATGACGGGAATTCCCACCGCGTGAATTGCTGCGACGCCGACGTCATCACCGACCAGCCATTGCACAGCATCAAGATCGTGGATCATTACATCGAGTACGACATCGACGTCAAGCGATCGGTTCGGAAAAGGCGAAACACGGTGTATCTCAAAATAGAGCGGATTCGTTACACGCGGCCTGAGCGCGACCATCGCGGGATTAAAGCGTTCGAGCTGACCGACCATCAACAGAGCGCCCGTCCCATACGCAGCGGCGATCATAGCGTCGGCCTGATCAAGCGAAACAGCGATCGGTTTTTCGACAAGTACATTGACGCCACGTTTCAAAAATTCGCAGGCGATCGCTGAGTGTGTCTCGGTCGGCGTTGCGATGGAGACGGCATCAACGTTGTCGACGAGGTCGCGCCAATCGGTGAACGCGTCAGCGCCATGCTCAGCGGCGATGCGTTTGGCTGTCTCGGGATCCGAATCGCATACACCCACGAATTCGATTCGGCCATCACGGGCGAGCTCTGCATAATTTCGGGCGTGGTGCCGCCCAAGCGACCCGACGCCGATCGCAGCCGTTCTTAACTTTTTCCCGATTACCATAATTTGAACCGCAACACCTTATCGGTAATACTCATATTTTCTGCCAAGCCACGGCAAATGACAAAGATGAAAGAACTTTCGCGGACGATCGGATCAAACTATTTCTGGTATGCGTTTCTGCTCTTGACCGTCTTTGTATATTTTTTTGGACTTTCGATACCGCTACTCGGGCCCGATGAGCCGCGGTATGCCCAGGTCGCACGCGAAATGTTTACCCGCGGCGATCTGGTCACGCCGACTCTTGGCGGATACAACTGGTTCGAAAAACCGGCGTTGCTTTATTGGTTGGAGATCACTGCGTTCAGTATGTTTGGCGTATCGGAATTTGCCGCCAGAGCGGGATCGGCGGTCTTTGGGCTGGGCACGATCGCAAGCATGTGGCTCCTCGGCCGTGAATATGAAAAGGGTGCGTTCGCACGGCTAATGGCAATGGCCGTCGCCACCTCGATCGGCATCATCGTTTTTTCCCGCGGAGCGAGCTTTGACATAATTCTGACATTTCCGATGACGGCCGCACTGGTTTGCTTTTATTTCTTTGATTCGAGATCGAGGCATGCCAGTGAAGATGCAACAAAACGTCGGGACTTGATCGTGCCACTCGCCGGGTTATATTTTTTTATCGGCGTGTCGCTGCTCGCAAAAGGGTTGGTCGGTGTGGTCTTTCCCGCCGCCATCGTTGCGTTTTATTATTTGCTTTCACGCCGATTGCCCTCAAAGCAATTCATCGTCAGCATATTTTGGGGCACTGTGCTGTCAGCCGCGGTCGCCGCGACATGGTATCTGCCGATGTATTTAAGGCACGGCTGGAGTTTTGTCGATGAGTTTTTTATCCAGCACCACTTTCAACGATTCACATCGAATAAATATCAGCATCCACAGCCGTTCCACTTCTTTTTTTGGGTTCTGCCGCTAATGACGATACCGTGGCTGCCGTTTCTTGCGGCATCGGGCGTAACGGGAATAAAGAAGATATTGAACAGGGGCGGCTCTAGCCAGTTTTCGCCGCTTGTCCCTTTCGCGTTTGCCTGGATGACAGTGCCGCTCGTTTTTTTCTCATTTTCAGGATCAAAGCTGCCGGGCTACATTTTGCCGTCGGTCCCGCCGGCGATCGTTCTGGCGGTTTTTTCCCTCCGCCGTTTCGCCAGCCGCGGCCCTTCGTATAACGTAACAGTCTGGGCCCTCGGCCTTGCAACTTATTTGGTGATAATTGGTGTGATAATTTTTGCGCTTCCTGGTTTTGCCGAAAACGATTCTGTGAAGAGTTTGATCGCAGCGGCAGACGGCCAGGGATACTCGCGTTCCCGCGTCCTCGGGCTTCATACGGTTTCGCATAACGCTGAATTTTACGCGTCCGGAAGGCTCGTTCGGGATGTTGGCGGACGCCAACGAAACTTTGCCTCTGCTGATGAGATCAGGGCCCAGATCGAGGCCGCGGGCGGCGATCCGGTGCTGGTGCTTGTTCCACCAAAGTTCGCCACAGAACTATCGGCTAACGCGAGTCTTAAAGCCCTGCCGATCAGCGAAAACGGTGAACTGCGGATAATCGCAGTCTCCCTCAAATAACGCTAATTTTCTGTGGCTCGGCGAATGCGGTCCATCAACGCGGCCCCGATGCCTTCCGCCGGAACTGCTTCGCAATAGATCGTCTCTATCCCCTGTCGGTCACACTCGCGAAAGAATTCAAAAATCCTGCCCGCATATTCGTCCATCGATCTACATACGGCTGTCAATTTGTAGACAGCTATCGGTACCGTAATACCGATATAGGCGGTTTCTTCCTGCCCGCCGGTGTTGTCCTCACCCGAAGCAATGACCACTTTTGCATTCGGCGAATAATGTCGGTGCCGAAGGCCGGGACTGCGAATCTCGATTAACTCATCAGGCTCAGGTTCGATAATATTCGGCACGACGTGTCGAAGGCCGTCGATCGATATCGCGCCGGTTCTCAGCAGCCGTGGCTGCGCCTTAGTGCAATCCACTATCGTCGATTCGAGACCGATTTTCGTCGGCTCGCCTTGAAGTATGCAATCGATTCGGCCGTCGAGGTCTTCAAGAACGGCTTGCCAGGTCGTCGGACTCGGTCGTCCTGAAAGATTTGCCGACGGCGCGGCGATCGGCACACCACAGCTTTCAATAAAGCGGCGGGCGATGTCGGAGGCCGGCATGCGAACGCCGATCGAATGCAGGCCGGCGGTCACTATATCCGACACCTCAGGCGAACGTCGGACAACGACGGTAAGCGGCCCCGGGAAAAAATGATCCATCAGCCGGCGAGCGCTTCCTTTCACCTCGGAAGTGAGCAGATCCAATTGTTTGAGACTGCCAATATGCACGATCAATGGATTATCTGCCGGCCGCCGCTTGGCTTCGAAGATCCGCGCAACCGCCGCAGCATTAAATACATTAGCGCCCAGCCCGTAAACCGTCTCGGTCGGAAAAGCGACGACGCCGCCTGACCTGATATACACGGCAGCAGCCTCGGGCGAGTCTGTGATGACTGTACGCACACGCAAATTCTTACGCACGACGTAAAATTTGGCAAACTTGGCCAGTGGTGAATTTTGTTGAAAACTTTACGCAAATACCCGGATATGGATCGTCTCAATCAACAAGAACAACCCGACAATGGTTGGTTCGAAATTATGGGCGGTCGCGGAAGCACCCAAGATTGACGCCCGTGAGGACGATCTCGTGGTG
>JBDTMQ010000424.1:0-3417 GCA_039934155.1 Acidobacteriota bacterium
CCGCTGCTGCTCAAAAAAACCGGAAGGTCGCTTATTCTTTCCGGCATCCTTCGCGAGCAAAGCGACGAGATCGTTACGGCTCTGACGGCCGCCGGCATCGGCGAACCGACTATCGAAGAAAGCGGCGAGTGGATCGCGGTCATCGTCGACCGCGGTTAAATTCAATTATCTTTTTTTGGCGGCGGCGGCGTTGCCAGCGGAATATCGCCGTCGTCGGTGATGGTGATCAGCGGCTGACGCGGCCTGGGTTTGGCACGCGAGAAAACGGCCGATTTCAGTACCGGTGCGATCCTCGGCCCGAGGGTCGGGTTTGGCGCAAAGGGCTCGGATCGTTTTAGGATAGAGCCACCGCGGCCGGCGACCCAAATATCCGACGAGCCGCGATAAACGATCGCCTGAAGCACCTTTCCTGTAATGTTCGGTTGCAGTTCCCAGGTCGCGCCGCCGTTTTCGGTAATAAGCACGGTGCCGAGTTCGCCCACTGCGACTGCCATGGTGCGGCTGACGGCGGTGATCGCGTAAAGATTTGAACGCGACGGTGATTCCTGATCGACCCAGCTCAGTCCGCCGTCGAATGTCTTGAGAATGATCCCATTCGCGCCGACCGCATAGCCCAGCCGCTCGTCGTAGAATGACAGAGCGTAAAGATTCTCGGTCGCGTTGGTCTTTATCTTTGACCAGGTGAAGCCGCGGTCGAGCGAGACGAGGATCGTGCCGCGATCGCCGACGATCACGCCGTGATCGATGTTGACGAACTTGACGTCCTCCAGCCAGTTGCGCGTGCTCGATTCCAAAACTTCCCAATATGCGCCCGCGGTCGCCGTGCGAATTATCATCCCATTCGAGCCGACCGCAAATCCGACCTTTTCAGACGTAAAGCTGACGCCAAAAAGGTCCTCAGTAACATTTGAAATACCTTTTCCCCAGCTCGAGCCGCCGTTTATTGTACGAAGGACAGTTCCCTTGTCGCCGACGATCCAGCCTTTTTGATCAGAGACAAAATGCATCGCGTTGAGGTTTTCGCTGGTGTCGGCAAAGACCGGCAGCCACGCGCGGCCGGCGTCATTCGTCAGCCAGACGCGGCCGTTCGAACCGGCGGCGATGCCGATCTTGTCATCAAAAAAGGTGAGGTCGTTGACATCGTCGCGGCCGCCGTCGGTCAGACGCTGCCAGCTGTAGCCGCCGTCGTCGGTCCGCACGATAAGCCCGTTCTCGCCGACCGCCCATCCGGTCAGATCGTCGGCAAAATACATCGAAACGAGTCTCGGATTTGTACGCACGACGAACGGCAGCCACGTAACGCCGCCGTCGCCGGTCAGCCAAACGGTACCGTTGGCATCGGCCATCGAGCCTTTTTTGGCATCGGCAAACGAAACTGACAAATAATCGGGCCGGCTGAACGTGTTGACCGGTGACCATGTGGCTCCGGCGTCACTGCTGCGGACAACGCAGCCGCGATAGCCGACAGCGAGAATTTCGGTCGGCGACAGGAATGCTGCGCCCGACATCAGCGCCGAACCGCACGGCGTCGATGAGCGCCACGTCAGGCCGCCATCTGTGGTCGTGATGACGGTTCCGTTCATTCCCAATGCAATGGCCGAGCGGCTGTCATACGCCGTGATCTTCAGCAGATGCTGCTCGATGCCCGAAAATTGCGGTGCCCACGTGCGGCCCCCGTCGAGTGTTCTCAGTACGCGGCCGTAAGTGCCGACCGCCCATCCGGTATTAAGATCGCTGCCGGCGAACGAAACGGCGTAGAGATGATCGCGTGATTCGACTTGGACCGCCTTCCATTCGTCACCGGCGTTGTCTGTGATCAGTATCGTGCCGCGCGTGCCGACGATCACCGCGTTGCGTTTGTCGCGGACGAAAACGGACGATAGCGTTATCCCGAGCGGTGAGATCTGGCGGGTCCAGGTAAATCCGCCGTCCTGCGTTCGCAGGATGGTATTGTCGGCGCCGACCGCAAATCCCGAAACTTTATCTTTTGCAAAATGGATAGAAAACAGCGGGTTGCCCTGCGGTAAAGGGTTCTGCCAGATCCAGCCATGCGATCGCGGCTGTGAGAAACCCGCGGAGCCGAGAACAAGCAGGATCGCTGCAGATGCAAATGCCCAATGGGCGCGACCCGAGACCGCCGCAAAACCTGAGCATATACCCGGCAGGTTTTTACGCGCCGCGTCAAAAAACTTTGATATTCGGTCTCTCAATAAAGGGTGCTGCGTTTGGTCTCGGTCAAATGTCCTGTACGCCGATCTGCGCCGCGAGGTCGTCGAGCATTTCGCGGTCGACGCTGGCCGACGCGGCGATCTTTCTCGCGGCCTTATCGGCGGCTTCCTGTATCTCGTGTCCGGCGTGACCTTTGATCCACTGCCAATCGACAGTGTGACGCGCCGCGGCCCGGTCAAGCCGTGTCCACCAATCGTGGTTGGTTTTGCGTTTCCACGTGCCGCCCATCGTTTCGACGACATAGCGCGAATCGGACAATAATCTTACGCTACAAGGCTCATTGAGACTTTCGAGCCCGAGCGAAGCCGCGGCTATCTCGGCCTGTTGGTTGGTGGCCTTTCCAAGATATTCGCCGACCGCTTTCCAGAGGCCTTTGTAGCCCAGCAGAGCAACGGCCGCCGCACGCGGATCTCCTTTTCCGTTGCCGAGACTCGAGCCGTCGCAGACTATAGTGACATTTTTCATTGGCGGATGGCCGGCCAGGTTAATTTAACATTGCCTGACGGATTTTCAGTCTCCTACTCTGATCTCGTGATCCATATATCCCTCAAATGTATCATCATGCGAGATGACGAATAGCTGATCGAAATAGCCGATACGGCTGATCTGCTGTGCCAGATTTTCGCGCCGCTCGGCGTCCATATTTGTAGTCGGTTCATCAAAGAACGCGATGCGAATATCGGTCAGCTGTTTTAATAAAGCAAGCCGCACGGACAGCGCAGCGGCCATCTGCTCGCCGCCCGACAGATTCTGGAACGGCCGGTCGTGGCCGCCTTCTTCAAGAAATATTCCGTAATCTTCGGCCCATTTCAGCGTTCGTCCGGCATTGCCGGTTATCTCGCGAAACATCTGATTTGCCTCGACCGAGACATGATAGACGTAATTTCGGGCGACGAGCGGCGCGGCTTCCTTTAAAGTGTCGCGAATGAACTCGGTCGCTTCGGCAACCTTTTCAAGCCGCGCTTTTTCGCGATATTCGTTCTGAAGTTCGGTGCGGATCGCTGTCAGGCGCTCAAGCTCGGCGCGGAGGTCAGCCGCACGACGGATCTCGCTTTCGAGCATTGCACGCATTTCTGCGTGATCGCGTTCGAGTGTGGCAAGTGCAGTGCGCTCGGCCTGATGGCGTTCGCGGTCATAATTTTTTTCAGCCGCTGTAAATTCAGTTTCAGCGGTCGCGAGAACATCAGC
>JBDTMQ010000425.1:0-3470 GCA_039934155.1 Acidobacteriota bacterium
AATGAATATCGGCGACGATCGGCACATTGGTCCGCTTTCGAATCTCGTACATCGCGGCGGCCGCGTCGTCGTCAGGTACGGCTATGCGAACGATCTCACAACCGGCATCCGTCATCTCTTTGATCTGACGAAGCGTTCCTTCAACGTCGGTCGTATCGGTTTTGGTCATCGACTGGACCGCGACCGGAGCTCCACCGCCGATCTGAATGTCGCGAACCATTACCGCTCTCGTTACTCGTCTCATTTAGTGACCTGTGCCGAACTAAAAGAATTTCGAAATATCCAGAAACAGTGTAAACACCATTAGCAGCAGGATCACGGCAAGGCCTGTTAGTTGTATCCGTTCTTTCCACGCCAACGAAAGCGTTCTGCCAAACCATGACATCACCTTTTCTATGCCGAGAACCATGATCTGGCCGCCGTCGAGCAGTGGTATCGGAAGCAGATTGAAAACGCCCAGATTTAGGCTGATGACGCCCAGGATCAGTACGAGTCCGCCAAATCCGGCGTCTCTGACGACCTTAGAGATGATCTGGACGATGCCGACCGGACCGGCAAGACCGGCGTCCTTTACCGACCTTTCACCGGCAAACAGCTGACCAAACACCCGTCCTGTCAGGCGAATAATGCGAAGATTTGTGTCAACCGCATAAGCTGCGGCACCCATGATACCGACCGGAACGCGTGTGGTAATGTCGCTCGCACCGAACGTTCCGCCGATGCGGTAGACGCCATCGCTGTCCAGCCTGGGCTGCATTACCAATTCCTTTCGTTCCCCGTTCCGATCGATCGTCAGTCTTATCGCGGCATCCTTGTTTGCACGTATCCTGGCCGTTAGCTCGTCACCATTCCGAACGGTTTCGCCGTTATACGCCATAACCTTATCGCCCGGTACGATGCCCGAGGATTCGGCGGGCGAGCCGGGAACTAACGACAGTGCTTCGACCGGCTCAACGCCCGCGTCAGGACGCATTCCGACCTCGCCAACACCATTGCCATCAAGGTCTTTTTTCTCCGGCGTAATGTTCAACGTTAAGGGTTGGCCACCGCGATCCACGACCAACGGCAGCGATTTGCCCGGAGAGATCATCGTTTCGTCACGAATGTGCTCCCAGGTAGGATTGTCTGTTCCGTTGAACGACGTAACGCGATCACCGATCTTTATTCCGGCCTTTTCGGCGGCACCATTCGGCGAGACAAGGCCCACGACAGGAGCAGGCATCGACGGAACACCGTATAAAACAGCCGCGCCAAAGGGAATAGCAAGCGCCAGGACGATGTTCATGAAAGGCCCGCCCAGCATTACGAGGAATTTCTGCCATCGCGGCCGCAGCTCGTAAAGCTCGGAATCCGGTACGGTTTCGTCCGCGGATTCGCCGCCTTCGAGCGAAGCGGTGGCCTCGTCGCCGTAAAGTTTTACATACGCGCCGAGCGGGATCGCCGAAATGCGGTAATCGGTGTGTCCCACTTTAAAACCCCAAATTCGGGGACCGAGACCGAAAAACGAATAGGCCTCGACCCTCATCCCCAATGATTTGGCGACCATAAAATGGCCAAACTCATGGATATTAATGGCGATCCCAAGAACAAAAACGACTGCTAAAATGACGATCAAAATGTCGGGCATAATTACTTAGAATACCAAATAAATGGCTCGTGGATTAGAGACGCAATATAAAAAGGTGGTTGCACAGATAAAACTCATAGAGGCGATCGAAACGTTTTCAGACCACGGCAGGCATTCGCTCGACACTGCGCGAGCTCACCACTTTCGCCGCCGCTTCGCGGGCTGAAAGATCGGCCGCTCGAATTCTTTCTAGAGTGTCGGCCGGGACCGGTTCATGGCCGCCCATCACTTCCTGATTAATCTCGGCGATGTCAGTAAAACCGATCTCGCGGTCGAGAAACGCCTGGACCGAGATCTCATTTGCGGCATTCAATACGGCGGGCATTGTTCCGCCGGCTTTCAATGCCGAAAATGCGAGCCCAAGACAAGGAAATCTTTCCATGTCGGGCTGCTCAAATGTAAGCTGAGTCAGCCGGGCGATATCCAGCGGCTCAAGGCAATTCGCCTTTCGCTCGGGATATGTCAAAGCATATTGGATAGCGTGTTTCATATCGGTCACGCCCATTTGGGCCATGATCGAGCCATCGACCATCTCGACCATCGAATGAATTATCGATTGCGGATGGACGATCACGGATATCCTGTCGGCCTCAAATCCAAACAGCCATCGGGCCTCGATAACCTCAAACCCCTTGTTCATAAGCGTAGCGGAATCGATCGAGATCTTTTCGCCCATTTTCCAGTTAGGGTGATCGAGCGCTTCGTCAACGGTTGCACGGTCCAGACGATCTTGCGAGCATTTGCGAAAGGGCCCGCCGGACGCCGTAAGGATCAGCCGTTTTACCTCGCCGCGTCGCTCGCCGCGGAGGCATTGGTGGATCGCATTATGCTCAGAATCAACGGGCAGTATCTCAGCGCCGGAACGCTCGGCCGCTTTTGTTATCAACTCTCCGGCTATCACGAGCGCTTCTTTGTTCGCGAGCGCGACCCGCTTTCCTGCCTCGACCGCCCGCAGCGTCGGAAGCAGACCAACGGCACCGACCGCCGCCGACACGACGATCTCAACCTCATCGAGCGTAGCCGCCGCTTCCAGCCCGGCCTCGCCATAAGCGATACGCGGAAGCGGGATGCCTCTTGATCCCAGGAGGCCCTCTAGCTTAGCTGCACAATTCTCATCCGAGCAGGATACAAGCTCGGGGCGGAAACGTTCCACCTGACGGGCAAGCAGATCGACGTTTCGGCCGGCAGCAAGCGCAGCGATGCGTAGATCGCCTAAATGCTCAACGACGTCGAGCGTATTCGTACCAATCGAACCTGTCGAACCTATTACTGAAATAGTCCTCATAACTGGAAAATCCACGTTTAGATTATCACACCGATATTCCAAAAGGCACGGCATTTGCAGGTTTTATCGGCGGCCCGAGCAGAGGCGTGCGAAATCGTTGCAATTACCGTTCTTTACATTGTTTGGGTCAACGACGTTCTACTTACAGGCTTCTTAACTATTGCGTCCCGATAAATGGGGCAGCAAAAATGAACAAGAGGGGAGAATTATGAAGATATTATTGATGTTACCGTTGTTGTTAGGAACAGCCGTAGTTTTTGTGCCGGCCGCAAATGCCAGTACTACGGCAGCCACGGCGGTCGAAGCGCCACAGATCAGGGTACAGATAGGGCGTAATCGGAACCGAAACCGTTTGAATCGACGAACACGTGTAGTAACGAGGACCCGTATTACAAGGATCGGTCGTTACAGATATCGTGAGACGATCAGGATTACCTATCTGCCGAACGGCAGAACGCAGACCAGCGTGCTAAGTCGCGTAAGACTGGGACGTAACTGGTAATTTTTGGTAAACACAGAAGGGCGACCGGCCGAATTTAATTCATTCAGTCGGCCGCT
>JBDTMQ010000426.1:0-5625 GCA_039934155.1 Acidobacteriota bacterium
TCATCGTGGGTCCGCCTCCGTTGGTATTCGTCATTTTACATCAGGACGGCGATGGCCGCGCCGACCGCTCCGCCAATTCCGATCGCAATATTTCGCTTTTTCATCGTGGGTCCGCCTCCGTTGGTATTCGTCATTTTACATCAGGACGGCGATGGGCTGCACGGAACCTTCGTTGAACGAAAACCTGCCGATAGCGATGAGGTCGCCGGCCTCGTCGATCATTCTAACGGCCTGACCCTCGGCAAACTCGCCGGCGGTGTATCTGCTCGACAGGCCATTCCGCGTCTTTTCAATTCGATCGGCATCGAGAAGGAATTGAGGCAGGTGGGCGACGGCCTCAGACATAGGAGTTAGCAGACGGGCGGGGTCGTCGGCAGCCTCGATCTGGTCTAACGTGATGCTTTGCAAAAGGTCGAATCTTCCGGCCCGCGTCCGCCTCAGCTCGGCTAAATGAGCGCCGGTGCCGAGGGCGCGCCCGATATCCTCGGCAAGCGTTCTGATGTAAGTGCCGGCCGAAGAGACGACACGGGTCGCGGCCGTCGGGTCGTCACCGTTGAGGCCGTCTGTCTTGATCAGCTCTATCTCAAAGATCGTGACCTTGGCGGGCGGGCGTTCGATCGTCCTGCCTTGTCTGGCCAGCGTGTACAGCTTTTGTCCGTCGATCTTTTTGGCTGAGTACATCGGCGGTATTTGCTCGATCTCGCCCCTGAACCGGTCAAGAGCATCTTTTATCGCGGCTTCGGTCAGCGGCCCGCGGCCGTCAGCCGAAGTAGGTCGCGGTGTGCCGGTCTTATCGCCGGTGTCGGTCTCTGATCCGAAGCGGATCACTGCCTCGTATTCCTTCTGGTCCTTGTCCAAAAATTGGGCGAGTCGCGTCGCCTTGCCGACAAGTAAGATCATTACGCCCGTGGCAAAGGGGTCGAGCGTGCCCGTGTGGCCGACGCGTTTTGTCGAAAGCGCACGTCGGGCGCGGGCAACAACGTCGTGCGAGGTCGGCCCCTGAGGTTTGTCTATGACCAGTATGCCGTTCATAATCGTCTTAACTATTGGGTTTGGCGGCTGTGTTTTGCAATGTGGCGAAAGCGTTTGGAGATCAGCGAACAGAAGGAACGATTTATCAAGGATATCGCGCGCAGCCGCGAGCGTACGATGAATCGGGCCGTTAAGCTGCTTGCAGCAAAACCGCGCTCTGTAGGTGAGCTGCGGGGACGGCTGCTGGAAAAGTCGTGGACCAACGAAGAGATCGTCGACGCCGTTCTCGAAAAATTAAAAGAATACGAGTATCTTAACGACCAAAAATATGCACGCGATCTGGCGGCCTCAAAACTTAGACAAAAGCCGCAGGGAAAACGCCGTCTACAGCAAACGCTTTCCCGAAAGGAACTTGAGCGAGAGACGATAGCCGAGGCGATCGAAAACGCGTTTGAAAAGCTGCCCGAAGCTGAGCTTATCGACGCGACGATCGAAAAACGGGTTCGCATCAAGGGCCGGCCGGCGAACCGCGACGAGACAAAAAAATTCTACGACCACCTATTACGGTTGGGCTTCGATTTTGGCTTGATCCGCGAGAAAATGCGGGATATCGCAAAGCTGCCTGACGAATGATAGAATCTCGACATATGACGGGTAACGAGATCAGACAGGCTTTTTTAGACTATTTTGAGGCTAGAGGGCACAAGATCGTGCATTCGTCACCGCTTTTGCCGGCAAACGACCCGACGCTTTTATTTACCAACGCTGGAATGAATCAGTTCAAGGATGTTTTTCTCGGTATTGAAACACGCGATTACAAGCGCGCCGTGACGTCACAGAAATGCATCCGCGCCGGCGGGAAGCACAACGATCTGGACGAGGTCGGGAAAACGGCTCGCCATCAGACTTTTTTTGAGATGCTCGGCAATTTTTCGTTTGGCGATTATTTCAAAAAAGAGGCGATCGAGTATGCGTGGGACCTTCTTGTAAATGAATTTGGTTTGGATGTGAACAGGATGTGGTTCACCTATTTCGAAGGCGATGACGAGGTGGCGGCCGATATTGAGGCCCGCGATCTGTGGATAAAAATGGGCGCGGCGCCTGAACGGGTGCTGCCATTCGGCCGCAAAGACAACTTTTGGCAGATGGCCGATACCGGCCCGTGCGGCCCGAATTCTGAGGTCAATTATTATATGGGCGACGACCCGGACGATCCCGAGAAGAACTCGGCGTACTGGGTCAACGGGCCGGGCGATACAACAATGGAAATATGGAACCTCGTCTTTATGCAGTATAACCGGACGCTCGAGCCTGACGGCACGTTCAAGCTGACGCCGCTTCCCAAACCTTCCGTCGATACCGGTCTGGGGCTCGAACGCATGACGGTCGTAATGCAGCACGTGAAGTCCAATTACGAGACAGATCTGATCAAGCCGATAGTTGAATTTACCGCCGGTCTGTCAGTTAAATGAAGAAACCGGGCAGCCCACAGAAAAACATTTAAGGAGCAGCTATATGCAGCGTCAGAAAGATCAGAGGTTTACGGTCCCAAGTGTTTTGATCCTGATATTAGCCGTCCTTGCCGGCACGGCCCTTTCGCAGATCGGCGGCGGGCTCAACGAATCTACTCAAACCAGCTTTGGCGGTAAAAATTTCATTAGCGGTACCGTCTTTCTCCCGTCGGGCAGCCCTATAAATGCCCGTGTCACTGTAAGACTCTCGGCCCTGTCAGCCGGCGAAGCAACGGCGACTACCAACGATCAGGGCCAGTTCGTTTTTGGGGGTATTGGAAGCGGAAGCTATCTGATCACCGTCGAGGTAGATAAACAATTTGAGACGGCCGTCCAGCCTGTTGATGTTACGTTTCAGCCAAGTCAGCTGGCGCAGACAGTGACTGTCTCGATCAGACTCAAAGAAAAGCGAACGACACAAAAAGCTCCGCCTGTCGTACAGGCCGGCAACGCCGGCGTCCCAAAACGTGCGGTGGAACACTATAACCGGGCTCTTGAACTGGCAAAGGTCGGCAACACAAATGCGGCGATCGAGGAAATGAAGCTGGCCGTCGCCGCTTACCCGACCTTTATGCTCGCGCTAACCGAACTCGGCGTGATGCACATGAAGACGGGCGAGCTGGAAAAGGCTGGCACGTATTTTAAATCGGCGCTAGATATCAGCCCTGACGCGTATGAGCCGCTCGTCAATAGAGGAATACTGTTGGTCAGAACCAAACAGTTTGACGAAGCGCAAACCTCGCTCCGATCTGCGATAAAAGCAAAAGAGCGGTCAGACGTCGCACACTATTATCTCGGCCGCGCGCTTGCCGGTTTAAAGCAGTATGAAGAGGCGGAAAAAGAATTCAAGTTATCGATCGAGATCGGCGGCGAAGGGATGAAGGAAGCGCATCGAATGCTGGCCAGCCTCTATCTGGAAACGGGCGACAACCCCAGAGCGGCGGCCGAACTGGAAAAATATCTGGCTCTGGCGCCCGCAGCACCCGACGCAGCAAAGCTGAGAGAAACCCTGGACCAGCTAAAGGACAAAAGGAATCAGCCATAGGGAAACATGGCCGAAGCTATCAATGTGCTGATGGTCGAGAGCCAGCCGCTGACCCGCATCGGTATCAGGACCGTACTCGACGGCCAGGAGGATCTGAACCTGATCGGCGAGAGCGGCAATCCGTCAGACGGCATTGCGATGTTCGAACGGCTGAGGCCTGATGTGACCATACTCGGGCTGCGTTTTCCGAATTCCTGCACGATCGACGATCTGGATAAGTATTTCGCAATAAAGCTAAATGCAAAGATCATCATGCTCGCCGAACATGCCGGTGACGCTGAGATCACCAGGGCCCTGAAAAAGGGTGCCTCCGGTTATATCTGTAAGGATGTCGAACCCGAGGAACTGATAAAAGCCATCCGCACGGTAGCCGCCGGCCGCAAATTCATACCCAGCGAGATCGCACAGATACTGAGCGAAAATTTGGGCAAGGAAGAGCTTACGCCCACCGAATCGACCGTGCTGAGGATGATCGTCGGCGGGATGTCGAATAAAGAGATCGCCTTTGCCCTGGACATTTCAGAAAACACGGTGAAGTCTCACGTTCAGAACATCTTTGGCAAGATAGGCGTCTCAGACCGCACATCGGCAGCCACCACGGCGATAAAACGAGGGTTGGTGAGGGTAGACCTATGATCTTTACTCAAGAAATAATCGACTACGCGGAGTCATTTACCTCCGGTGAAAGCAGTGTGCTGCGAGAGCTTCGCGAGCATTGCTATGCCCATTATGAAGACAAGTCGATGCTGTCGGGGTTCGTCCAGGGCCGCGTGCTGGCGATGTTATCAAAAATGGTCCGGCCGCGCATGGTGTTGGAGATCGGGACATACCTCGGTTATTCCGCGCTATGCTTTGCCGAAGGCCTGGCCGACGGCGGCAAAGTAATTACATTAGACATACAAGAGGCCACGAACCAGGTTGCCCGGTCCTTTGTCGACAAGTCAGAATACGCCGGTAAGATCGATTTCCATCTAGGTAATGCTGTGGACATCATCCCGACCCTGCCGGAATCTTTTGACCTCGTATTTATCGACGCCGATAAGCCTAATTATTCCAATTATTATGGCCTTGTGTTCGATAAGGTCCGCCCCGGCGGCTTCATCATTGCCGATAACGTCCTCTGGAGCGGCCAAGTGCTCGATGAAGAAAAAGACGAGAACACCCAGGCCCTGCACGATTTCAACAAAATGGTGCTGGCAGACCAGCGCGTGTCGAATGTGCTGCTGCCGGTGAGGGACGGGTTGATGGTGGTTTGCAAACCGTTCTGACCCCTGACTTCTGGCTGCTTTGCATGCGGACATCGGCCGCTTGAAGGCGGGACTCCAGGCACTCACCCAAAAGTATTAGTTTCTGCTCACCTCAATTGACGGTTACATTCCACTTCTAACCCGATAAACTTATTGTAATGGCTTTGCGAACTTGGCGAGCTTTGCGAGAAGTAAATCTCTCCCGCAAAGTCGCAAAGATGCGAAGGAAGCATAAGGAGAATGAAGATGACCGTACGATCGAAGAAGGCCAAACAAGTGAAAAAAATTAAGAGGATCGTCTCGCCGCCGCCGGTGCATTGGGTCGGCGATGGTTTTAAGGTACACGGATTTTTCCCGCACGGGCCGTTGTCGGCCGAGAGGATGAGCCCGTTCTTTTTGCTCGATTACAACGCGCTCACCAACTTCCCGCCGCGCGAAGAGCCGTTCGGCGTCGGGGCGCATCCGCATCGCGGTTTTGAGACGGTGACGATCGCCTATAAAGGCAGGGTCGAGCATCACGACAGCCGCGGGGGAGGCGGGGTAATCGGCGAGGGCGACGTCCAGTGGATGACGGCCGGCAGCGGGCTGCTGCATAAAGAATTTCACGAGCAGGAATTCAATCGCGTCGGCGGGCCGTTCCAGATGGTTCAGCTCTGGGTAAATCTTCCGGCTAAGGACAAGATGACCGAGCCAAAGTATCAGGCGATCACAAATGCCGAGATGGGCCGAGTCAAACTGCCGCTTGGCGGCGAGGTAGAGATCATCGCAGGCGAATTTGATGGCGTAAAAGGCCCGGCGGCGACATTTACGCCGGTGCACCTTTACAACCTAAAGCTGAAGGCCGGCGAGT
>JBDTMQ010000427.1:0-3619 GCA_039934155.1 Acidobacteriota bacterium
ACCGGGCAGCAAGTTCAGTTATTCAAATCCCGCCATTATTTTTCTCGGCCGAATAATCGAAAAGCTCAGCGGCGATAATTACGAGGTTTATATCGACAAGAACATCCTGAAACCGCTCGAGATGTACCGGTCTTATTTTGACGCCACGCCGTATCACCTTTTGAAGTACCGCTCTCATTCCTACTACGTTCGTAACGGTAAACGCACCGAGGGGCGGTTTGATGCGAATACCGGCATCACCGTCTCGAATAGCGGGCTCAACTCGCCGCTTTCCGACATGACCAATTACCTCAATTTCCTGATCGGCGATCCGAAAAGGCAGGACGTTTACGACGGCGTGTTGAAACGGTCGTCTCTCGAAGAGATGTGGAAACCGCAGCTGCCGACGACCGTCGATGCCAACGGCAACGATGGATTTACCACAGATATCGGCCTGATATATTTTCTTGATCGTCTTGAGGGCCGAACATTTATCGGTCACGGCGGCGATCAGAACGGTTTTATCAGCTATATCAGTTTCGAACCGGCGACACGCCAGGCATCGGTGATGGTCTTTAATACCCAGGTCATCTACCCTGACGGCTCGCCAGCCGAAAGGGATGTTTATTCACGGCTGAGACAGGCCGTGTCGAAACTCTATTAAAACGGCACGTGTCCCACGTGTGTCTCACACTTGATGCGGGACACTTAAACCGTTGCCAATACAACGGTTATTGCATAGTAATCCGCGTTTTTACGCCAATGACGGGAGAGACGATAATCAGAGGTAATCAAAGACGATAACGGTCGGAATTTAAAGATAGTGGTGTGTCGCGGGATGTCATTGTGTTGACTGGGTCAAAATTAAATTCTGGCTAATATCTCAGCTCATTCCTGGCGGTCATCCGAAATTCGGGCGGCCGTCGTAAATTACGGTCCAGCCTGCTCTCGTCGCCCGGTCCAAGCATACACTGAAATTCGCTTTAGCGTCATTAGGCGTTTCGTAAGATCGCAGACCGCGTCTAATGGGACCGCCATGATCAAAGATCCAGCCGACGGCGTTCAGATCTGCTGTTACGGAGATGACGATATTGCCGTACCGGCCCTTGCGGGTGATGACCGCGTGGCGAACGACGATATCGGTGGATTTCGATTCAGAGTTCATAAAACGTTAGTCTCGGGAGGTCGCGGTTGCTGTAGAGATGCTTAAGGATCAGCTTTTCGGCGATCTCGTCAGAATAGCTGTGCCGGCCGAAATCGCGAGCGATCACCGCGGCGAACGCGTCGATCTCGTCGGGACCGGCCGATTCGACCAGGACAGGATCGAAGGATCCGGCCGCTGCTGCAAGCCGCTCTTCAGCGTTCGACGTATCGCCGTTTCCCTCGACCTGGAGAATGATCTGAAAAACGGCATCGTTGACCGCGGTGAGCGCGTCGCGAAGATCTGTATCGGCGGTCTTTTTCGCTTCGCCGAATTTGAGAATGATGTCCTCGCAGCGTTTGATCACGCGATCGGCAGCATTTCCCTCGCCGTGGCTTGAACCGGGCTCGCTGCCGTTTTCGTTTTTGCCGATTTGTGATGCCTGCCAGTCGGAAAATTCCTTCTTAACCGCCTGTTCAAAATATCGAAGAGTATTGATGCGATCGGGCCTTTTGTCGGCCTTGAACCGTTTGCAGCAGTCGGAGATCGCCCGAAGCACGATGTGGATCGGGATTCCGCAGTCTTGCCATGACTGGGCCAGCTGCCAGTCGATCGGCGAGAGCATCGACCGTCTTTCGCGACATCGTGAGTAGGCCGTTTCGATTTGAGCAAGGTAATTGTCTTCGGTCATAATACTTAAATGAATGAACTCACTCCCGAGCTTCGGGAAAAATTCCTCAAATTCCGCACGGCATATCAGGAGATCGAATCTTCGCTGATTCTCGCCGGTGCGAGCGGCAGTTTTATCGCGACTCAGGTCTGGGAGTCCGCTGGCCAACTGGTGCCACTGACGCCGGACGAGCTTCATCTTTACAAGTCACTTGTTGCGATGCACAGCGTGAACGGCGGCGAGCTTTTTGCACTCGATCAGCCTGACGACCGCACAGAGTGATATCGATCGGCCCCTCGTAGCCGGCAACTTGCCGAGCGGCCAGACGGACCATCTCGATGAGAGCTCTTTGAGTCTTTGAGTCCATAAACCTTTCGTCGCTAAATTCAGGCGTTTCTCAGAGGAGAGATACCCCGTTTCTCCATCTCGATCCGCATCTTTTTCAGAGCTTGCTTTTCGATCCAGCGGATCCTCTCGTGATTTGTGCCGCATGCTGTGGCGATGTCGTAAAGCGACCAGACCTTGCCTTCCGGCGGCTTGACCATGCTGAGCAGCAAAAGGCCCGCGTCGATCGAGCCGTCCTCGGGTAAAGGCTCTTTTTTGTCAGTTCCTTCAATTTGCATTTTTTGCTGCATCGCGTTTATGATTGGCACGCATACGGGATCCTCCAAAATCCTGTGTGGTGGGGGGTGCCGGGAGTTGCTATGCAGGTCCCGGCCCTTGTTTTTTATATCACCTTAACTTTTCTTGGCTATCCCGATCTGTTGCCGTATAATGCTTCCATTGATCGTTTGATCTTGGTTCTGAAAACCCTGACTGGGCGCGTGCACCCTTGAAGCTTGCATTCGCCGAACATGGCCGCCGGTTGCTGACGACGTATAATGGCGGCCGTTTTTGTTGATCTTTCCCCTTTTTCCTCTAAATCTAGGCTGCGTGCTTCGCCAACACTCCACCGCCGCGCATCACGACATCGACCGCCTCAGCAAGGACGGTGTTTTCCGTACGTCCGCGGACGATCTCCTGAAACGACGTGAACTGTTCGCCGGTAAATCGGACGAGGTAATATTTCCAATTGGCAGCGTAATCGCTGGCCGCCATGTCGGCCGAGACACGTAGCCTCTTCATCCTCGCCCCACTGTCGCCGAAATTGTCACGAATGTAGTTTTTAGCACCGCTTTCGGTGATCAGTTTGGTTCGCTGGGGCCGGGCCAGCGCGTTTGCGGCCTCGATCTGCTGATCGAGATCCTTAAGCTTGGCGATCTGCCAAGCAACGCCTTTGCTGATCCAACCTTTCTCAGCAATCGCTCGGACCTCCTCCGGCATTTGACATAGCCGCAGCATGTAAAAGACGTAAGATTCTGATTTGCCGACCGTTTTTGCGATCTCGCGGACGTCGAACGTGCAATCGTCGCGAAGCTTCTGGATGCCGTAAGCTTCTTCCATGAAAGGAACGCCCTCGCGCTGGACGTTCTCGATGATCTGGACCTTAAGAATGTCGGCGGTTGCTATGTCGCGGATCACTGCCGGGATCGTGACCATGCCGGCGAGTTTCGATGCCCGGTAGCGCCGTTCGCCGGCGACGATCTGAAATTTGCCTGGTTCGGTCGGCCGAACGATAATCGGCTCGAGGACGCCGTTTGCTTTGATCGACGCGGCGAGCTCGGCCAGACTCTTCTCTCTGAAAGTCTTGCGGTAATTCGACGCCGCATAGATCTGATTGATCGGTATGTTTTTAAGTTCAGGTTGTAGCATCTGTTAAATCCTTTTAATCACGGCCGTTTTTGTTCTCTTGTTGAGGCGGGGGATCTCCCCCGTCCCCGTTTTTGTCC
>JBDTMQ010000428.1:0-6060 GCA_039934155.1 Acidobacteriota bacterium
CATAAGCTCGAAAACGATCTCGGGCATCGTAAATGCCGAATGATCCGGCCTCACTGACTTTTTGCCGCAAATTTCCACATCTTTTCCTGTCTTACTTTTGACGATGTTATTTCGTTGATAGCACGGGCCAATTCGCGATATCATCTCGACACGTTTTTTCGAAATCTTTTTGAAGTCCGAAATTACGTCCTACAGCATTTTGTCATGGAGGATCGCTTGATTTATGGGTAACGAACAGATGGACATCGCCGGTATTGCGAAACAGGCAATTGAAGAGCATATGCGAAAAGGTATGCCCGATTTTATTAAGAAGACGGTTCAGGAACAGATCAAGAATGCTGGTACCTTACAACCCTCATCGGGAAGGGATATTCAGGAGGTCGCGAAAGAGGTTTTTGCGCAGCGGCAATTGATGCAGCAGCTGCAGTTTGTTCCGCAGCAGGTTCGGGAGCTGACGAAACAGTTGAATAGTCTGTTGTCCATCATCTCCGTTTCAGAAGGCGAGATAAGGATCGAAGTCGGCGCATCGTCGCTGACCATGAAAAAAGACGGCACTATTACGATCAAGGGAAAAGATATCGAGATATCGGGCAGCGGCCGATTACGTATTAAAGCCGACGGCACCATCACGCTCAAAGGATCGAAGATCACCGAGAATTAGATCATCGAGATCCCATGAAAGACCCGGACGTTTTGAAAATCCCTTTATTGTTGGGTACGCCTCGAAAAAATCGCGAGAGCGAGGCCGTTGCACGATGGGTCTTCAAGAAAATGGGAGAGCGGCCGGACATCGATCCCACAATCTTTGATGTACGTGATTTTCAGCTTCCCGTCGACGGCTACGGTCCGGAAATAAAAGATCAGTTTCCGGAGTGGCGGGATGCAATAATTGCCGCCGACGGCCTCGTTCTCGTCACGCCCGAATACAATCACGGGTATCCGGGCAGCCTTAAGACCGTTCTTGATCTTCTTCTAAAAGAATATATTCACAAAGCGGTGGCCATAGTGGGCGTGTCATCGCACACCTGGGGCGGCACGCGCGTGATCGAAGCCTGTGTTCCGATGGTCCGGGAATTAGGCCTGGCAGTTACTTTTACCGATCTGCATTTTCCGTTTGCCGGTAAAAAGTTTGACGAGAATGGCGAGCTTTTGGACGATGCCTACGAACGGCGTGTTCAGGGTTTTCTGGACGAGTTGGTCTGGATGGCCAGCGCCCTGAGGTGGGGCCGCCAGAATGTCCCATCAAAGTTCCATAACCAGTATTAGATCCGCAATTGTGAGTTTCGGCCGCAGCGTCTAATCTATCGCCATGGCTGATTACTTGAATCGCGTTGCACATCATCGTGAGCGGCACCGGACGGATCGCATCAGTTGGCTTCGGGCCGCGGTTCTCGGAGCAAATGACGGCATCGTTTCGACTGCTAGCTTGATAGTTGGCGTGGCAGCTGCCGAAAGCGGGAAGCCTGCGGTCCTCGTCGCGGGCCTCGCGGGCCTCGTCGCGGGAGCGATGTCGATGGCCGCCGGCGAATACGTTTCCGTACACTCGCAGTCCGACACCGAAAAAGCGGACCTCGCCCGTGAGAAGCGCGAGCTCGCCGCCGATCACGAAGGCGAGAGTATGGAGCTTGCGGGTATTTATGTTAAGCGCGGCTTGGATCCAAAGTTGGCTCGCGAGGTCGCGAACCAATTGATGGAACACGACGCCCTCGCAGCACACGCCCGGGACGAACTGGGAATTACAGCAGAGGGGACGGCGAGGCCGCTGCAGGCGGCCGGCTTTTCGGCGGTAAGTTTTGCGCTGGGTGCCGGGATTCCCTTGATCGCGGCTGCGGTCGTACCGTATACGATGACGGTTCCGACCGTCATGGGGTTGTCACTACTGCTGCTCATTTTTCTCGGCGGTCTTGCGGCCCGGGCGGGTGGCGCCTCGATCCTTGTGGGTTCAGTCAGGGTCGCATTCTGGGGTCTGATCGCGATGATCGTGACATTGGTGGTAGGTTATCTTTTTGGCGCGATCGTTTAAGAAATGGGGATCAGCGCCGGGGTATATCTTCACCGATCGTCCACACTATCACCGAGCTGGATAGTCCGTGCCCGGAGAGTCGTCCGGCCATCATGATCAGCGTTTCGCCGCGCTCCACGACACCGGCTTCGAGTAAGGTCTCTTCTCCGACTTTCAAAAGCTCGGCGGTCGCGTCGGGGCCGCTGCCGGTAAGATCCATCATCGTGACGTTACCGATCGACAGTGCGGGGTTGACCGCCGCTCGAACTGCCCGGTGGTACATCGGCTGTACACCCCAGATCAACGCAAGCTGATTACATGCGTCGATCGAAGTTGTAAGCCCAAACGTTTCCAAACCGGACCGAAATGTCGAAAGGCGACGTGCCATCAAGCCCGATTCGGTAAAGACGGCAACTTTTTCCGTCAACGTCTCTTTGGCGGCGAATGCAGCGGCTTTGCAAAGCGCCTGGCTGGTTCTGCCTGACGGCGGCTGAGTGAATTTCACGGGAGTTTTTAGCTGTTCGGGCTTAATGGTCTCAGCGGCATCGATGATCCGCGACATGGTTTCCACCGTTTCGACCGGATAACTGCCAGACGCGGTTTCCGCCGAAAGCATTACGGCGTCGGTGCCGTCCCAGACGGCATTGGCAACATCCGACGCCTCGGCACGGGTCGGATGCGGGCTGTCGATCATGGATTGCAGCATCTGCGTGGCGGTTATTACAAATTTATCACCGGCGATCGCTTTTTCGATTATCCGTTTTTGATAGACGGGCACATGCTCGACGCTGGTCTCGACGCCGAGGTCGCCGCGCGCGACCATCACGCCGTCGGATTCCGCGATTATTTCGTCAAGGTTGGCGATCGCCTCGGCCTTTTCGATCTTAGACACCAGCAGTGCCCGGCCCATTTCCCGTCGATTGAGCGCTTTGATCAGTGATTTTACTTCGCGGCAATCCTCGGCCTTCCTGACAAACGACAACGCGATATAATCTACATTCTGCATCATCGCCCATTCGAGGTCGGCCCGGTCCTTCTCGGTAAGCGACGGTATCGGAAGTGGCGTGTTCGGCAGATTTATCCCTTTGCGTTCGTTCAGCCATCCGCCGACGATCACAAGACAGCCCACGTCGGTCTCCGTCACCTTTTCGACCTGCAGCTCGATCGCCCCGTCATCGACAAGGATACGCGTACCGGGCGCGACGGCCTCGGGCAAGTGCATAAAGTTGGTGCCGACGACCTCGTCGGTCCCGACGACCTCGCGAGTCGTAATAGTAAAAGTCGCGCCATGTTTCAATTCGACCGGCTCTGCGTTCTTGAGGGTTCGCGTGCGGATCTTTGGTCCGGAAAGATCGACAAGCACTGCCAGCGGCCGTTCAAGTTTTGCAGCGGCCTCGCGGGCGATCCGGACGGTCGACTCATGTTCTTCGTGCGTGCCGTGCGACATGTTTATTCTCACAGCATTAACGCCGGCCCTTAACATCGCCTCGATAACCTGCGGCGTGCTCGAGGATGGACCGAGTGTGGCGAGTATTTTCGCTCTTCTCATAATAGATCTTTACTTTCCACCGGGTCCGTCATGCCGGACCCTCAAATTTTTTCGCTGCTTCGAGATAATGGACGACAGCTGCCACAAATGTCGAATGCGACCAGGTAAGCGGTGAGACCGATACAGGTGTTAGGTCTACCGGATCAAGCTGCTCGGCCAGCACTCCCGAAGGAAGTGCGTTTTCCACCGTCCATTCAAGTATCCTAAGTGCTGACCTAGTATCCTCGGCAGTTTTTGCACGTGCGATCTTGTATTCCGCCAGCCAAAGTGTACAGATGAACCAGATATTTCCCTGCCCGTGAGGCGAAGACCGCATGTAGCCATCGTTTTCGAAGCGGGCCAGGCCGTCTCCTGACACAAGTATCTCTTCGACCGCGGCCATTGTTCCAGCGGTCATTTCGTCATCCGGAGAAAACCCTCCGAAATAGAATATTCCGAAAAGTGAAGCATCCACGATCGGATCGAGTCGGACCTCGCCGTCAACGATCACGGCGGATCGGGCAAACCGCCCGGCATCCCTGATATAAAGATGCGTCCCCATCGCATCGATGATCTCGCCGGCCGTCTCTTGGTAAACTTCCGCCCTCTCGATGTCGCCGAACAGGTTTGCAAAATTGGAGGCGGCGGTAAGCCCGGCGGCGACGGTCGCGCAAGTGAACGTGTGAATACCCCGGCGATCTTCCCACAAATTCCAGCTGGGCAGCGGAAGCTTTGTAAGAGGGTCGCGAAATTCCACCATAAAATCTGCACACGCGAGAACAAGCCGGCGATACAGCCGGTTGGCGAATTCGATGTCCCGGTATTTGTCGTAGTGCTGCCAAAATGCCCATAAGACGAGCGCCGTCTCGTCCTCTTGTATCGGTACGATGACCTCGCCGCCCTCGATATCCCAGGCGGCATGCCAACCGGATGCGACAGTTCCGTCGGCGTTGTATTTCTGCAAAAAATAGCCTTTGCGATGGACGATGCGCCCGCAAAACTCGTAAAACTTGCTCGACAAATGCGAGTATCCGGCAAGGTCAAGAGCATTTGCGATGAAAGCGCCGTCGCGCGTCCATAAATAACTGTAATGATCGGTCGCACGCTCGGTCACGTCCGAATCGTTTGCGGCAAGTATCGCACCGTCGTTGTCGATCTGGGTTCGAATGATCAGCAGCGAGCGTTTAAAAAGATCTACGACGGCCTTAGGCAGCGTGTCCAGCTGCATTTCATTTTTGTTCACCCACGCTCGCCAGTAATTCTCGGTCTGTTCAAAATATTTTTGCGGCCCCCGTTCGAGAACATGCCGGTTAAGATCTGCCGCCTGATCATACGAGCCCGCAGCGGCGATCCAATAATAGAATTCAAAACTTTCTCCGGAATCGAGTGTTCGTTCCAGAGCGATCGTCGAATCGACCGAGCCTTCGGTTATCGTTCCGCCGCGCAACACGCCGTCCTCAGCGTCGCGCCATGTGCCCTCCTGATCGCGAAAGGCCTTGCGTCCGGTCGCAAAAGAATGAAAATGCGGTTCGGTATTGATCAGAAAATACCGGTGTTTCTTGTAATGGATGAGGGATTGTGTGGCCGGATCATAGAACGCCGTATCGCCTACCTTATTTTCGTAGATTCTGAAATCGTGATGCAGGAATATGCGGACCGGACGAATACTTTCGGCAGTATTGACGACGCGGAAGCGGCGGAGAAAAATATTCTCATGACTCGCGACCGTATCACTGCAGCTAAGCTCGATCGCCAGCTTCGTGTTATGGAGACTGACGTCGGTCACAAGCGTTTCGGGCATATAACGCAGGGAGCGAGTCCAGGTGGCCTCAAAAACCCATGAGAACTCGCCCTCGGCCCAGACGCCCAGCCGAAAGGGAAAACCTTCGGTATGATTTTCCTGACCGACGTGCGGGAAATACACGTCACGGATCTGGTATTTATCGTCGAAATTTACAAGTAAGGTGCCGTTTCCGACAGGAATATCACGCATAAGGTCCGGCCGGTGCTTGTCAGCCGATCTGTACGGCGGCCTTTTCGACCACGCCCCGCTCGCTCTTGAATGCCAACATTCGAAGTGCCTCGTCGACGCTTACCCACCGCGACTCAGCTACTTCGTGGTCGTGATCGGCGACGTTGCCGCCAAGGAATTTCATCAAAAAGAAATGGACGGACTTATGTATACGGGTCGCTTCGCCGTCGCGATTGACGGTAAACCAGTATGAGATCGTTTCGAGCGGTTCTATTATTTCGGCATCGATGCCGGCCTCTTCGCGAACCTCCCGCACGGCCGCTATTTCGGGTGTCTCGCCGGGATCGATGATGCCTTTCGGCAGCTGCCAACGCATTTCAGGTACGATCTGTACGATCACGACCTCAGCGGTCGCACCAGTCTTGCGAATCACTGCGCCGCCGGCCGAGATCTGGTCGATCGTTTTCAATTCCTTGCCCGCGTGTGCCCTCAAATTTATTTCCCCTCTTGAACGGCCCTGGCGATCGTCTCATCCAGCTCTTTTTTGATACTGCCGTC
>JBDTMQ010000429.1:0-5489 GCA_039934155.1 Acidobacteriota bacterium
ACACGGTTGGATCTATGGACTGAAGGACGGGATCATCCGCGATCTGGATATTTCGGTGGATGGTAAGGACGGTCTACGTAGTCTCCGCTCGGCATATCTTTTTAACGACAAACGCGATGGCGTAAATATAACGTCTAAGTGATCATATGCATTTTAGAGCTAAGCTTTCCGGGCTAATTGCACCGGTTCTCGTTCTGCTGCTGCTGATCTCGAATGGGGCAGCCCAGTTATCACGAAAACCGTCACCGACCCGTGAGCCAGCCGACGTTGCAAAAGGCCCGGCCGCATCCGCCCGTAACTCAGTGCCGAGGATATCGGGACGGCCTGCGTTCGACCTCATCGCCAGGACTTATCACCAGGGGACACCTTACGCACTGCCTCACGCGATGTTTGTCATCGATCGCCGGTCGAAAAACAGGGTCTATTACGTTAACTCGCAAAAATTTCGATTTCACAAAGATTTCCTTTTGGCGACCTACCTCGTGCCGCGGGGAGCTGATGTTTTCAAGCCGATCTATGTCGACCAGGACCGCCGGTTTATCGTCGGAACCATCGCGTGGCAATCCGCAGTTGAGAAATTCACATGGGAGCTATGGGAAGGTGATATGGCCTCGGCCGAAATAATTAAAGCGGCCGATAAAGCGATCGGTTCGACTTTCTATCAAAAGGTCTACTACAAACCCAATTCGATCCGGCAGGAGGACGTGACAGCCTCGATCGGCATTGACCGGGTGCTGCAGGATGAGCTCAATCGTAACCAGTCATTTCTTACGCTCAATCCCGGTACGGCCGTCGGCCGCATACACATAATCGACAAGCTTGACGATACGGTAGAGATCGGCGACAACGAGATAATCGTGTTGAAGGAATTGCCGATCACCCTGCCGCCCGTCCGCGGGATCATTGTGGCTCAGCCGTCTTCTCCTCTTTCTCACATCAACATCCTGGCTAAAGGGTGGAACGTTCCCAACGTTTATATCAAAAATGCCGACAAGCTTTTTCGCGAATACAACACGTTCGTTTTCAAGTTGGAAGCGAACCTGACGGATTACAAGCTCAACCCGGCGGATCTTGAGGACATCAAGACCTCGTTCGCATCACCGGATCAACAGGTGCCGCCCGCAGATCTGAGTGTCAGGAAACTGGCCGCTATTCGCGAGATGCGGAAGACGGATAGTGTCGCCTATGGGGCAAAATCGGCGAATTTGGGAGAGATGCTCAATTCCCGCATAACCGGTATCACCATACCCGACGGATTTGCCGTGCCATATTACTGGTACGACAAATTTATGAAGGATAACGGCTTTTATAACGTGATCGGGAAGCTAATGGACGATCTTAATTTCGTCCATAATCCACGATTTCGCCGTGAAAAACTCGAGGAATTTCGTCGGTCAATACAGGCGGGAAAATTTGACGCTGAACTTCGAGCCGAGATCGTTAGCCAGTGGAAAAAACAGCTTCTCGGGAAGCCGGTTTTTGTTCGCAGCTCGTCAAATGCGGAGGACCTGCCGAAATTCAGCGGGGCCGGCCTGTATTCGAGCGTTCCAAATGTAATCGAGGAAAATAAACTTATCGAAGCGGTTAAAAAGGTCTGGTCATCTCTTTGGAATTTCGACGGTTATGAGGCGCGGGTTCGCAATTATGTCAGTCAGAGCGACGTTTATATGTCGGCCCTCGTTCAAGCCGGCGTCGATATGGAAAAAGGCGGTGTAATGATTACAAAAGACCCGTTCGACGACCGCAACCGAAATGCTGTCTACATCAGTGCAGTTTGCGGGCACAATTCCAAAGTTGTAAGTAATTCGGGCATTCCCGAACAAATATTGTTTAATCCGCGATCAAACTCGGTCGTTGTCATGACCCTTTCTCAGCAGGAAAATGCGCTGGCATTCGATGAACGCGGCGATCTAAAGGAAACCGTAGATAAATGTGCTCGCGGAAATAAGCGCGTACTTAACGACCTGCAGGCGAGGAATCTGGCCCGAGCGGCGGTTGGCATCAAGCGGGCTTTTGGTGGAAAGAAAGAACAAGATGTCGAGTGGGGTATAATGAATGGTCGCATATACATTGTTCAGGCCAGGCCGTATATTGAAAACAAATGAGCTTTAAGATACTGATCGTCACGATCTTGACCACATTCGCCCTTGCGTGTTCAAACGCAGGCACGCCCGTTGAGCAAAACACAAATTCCGGCTTGCGAAGCCGAACGAACGAAAAGCCCCAGACGGCGATCGCACACGGGCCTGAGATGAAACAGCCCGAAACGGCCCCCGGTGGAGCAAAATCAAAATGGAGCCAGGGCGGCGACGCAGTCGACACAAGCAAAGAAGATGCTGCCATCACGGCAGCCGAAAAGACGCTCCGGGAAAAACCTTCGGATCCCGAGGCCAAAAGGTCGTTGGGGGCCGCGTTTTTTAAGCGAGCGACCCTTCTAACAGAATCCCGGCAATACGCATCCGCTCTCGGTGATTACAGACGAGCGATCAAGAATGACCCGTCAAACACCGAGGCCAAAGAATGGATCGACAGGATCATTTCGATATATGCGTCCATCAATAAAGAATCGCCTAAGGAAGGCGAAGAGCCGCCCCCGCTGCCGCTTTCTAAGGGAAGTTAGGCCCGCCTCGACAATTTCGGCTTTCAAAATTAGACTATCTCCTTTGCGCGTTTACGAGCAATATTCAATCAACGGAGAAAAGTTCGGCTAATATGGCAATTTCGGCTAACGATATCAGAAAGGGTATGGTGTTCGTGTTTGAAGGCACCCCGGTTAAAGTGATGGAATTTCATCACCATACCCCCGGGAATCTTCGGGCAATGGTCCAGACACGACTGCGAAACCTCTTGACTGGGAATTCTTTTGAGCACCGGTTTCGTTCAAACGATACGTTGGAAAAGGTGACACTTGAACAGCACAGGATGGACTATCTCTATTCTGATGGCTCGCATCACCATTTTATGAATAACGAGACCTACGAACAAGTAGCTTTGACTGAAGAAGAACTGGGCGACGCCGCTCAATGGCTGATGCCGAACCTTACGATCGAGGTCGAGTTCTACAACGGCACTCCGATCGGGGTTGCTCTGCCGGCATCGATGGAGCTCACGGTCACAAGTACGGAACCCGTTCTAAAAGGTGCGACCGCATCGAATTCAAATAAGCCCGCAACGCTCGAGAATGGCGTTACTCTCCAGGTTCCTCCATTCATCGTCGAGGGTGAGCGGATAAAAGTGAATCCTTCTGAATCGCGGTACATGGAACGGGTTAAATAAACCGGGGCATCTTCGGCACCGAGTCATGCCGGACATCTCGCGGTTTTTATAAGTCGGAGCTCGCACGGCCTCGAATGTTTTTCCTCTACAGCATCCTTTTGACGGCGGGGTTTATCGTACTACTGCCACGGTTTATTTTTGACGCCCTATTCAACGGAAAATACGCCGGAGGGTTCGTTGAGCGGCTTGGTTTCATACCAAAATTCGATGCCTTAGGCCGACCCGTCGTCTGGATCCATTGCGTTTCTGTAGGCGAAACAAATGCCGCCCGCCCATTGATTGAGCAGATCCATAAAGAACATCCCGAAATCTCCCTGGTCATCTCGACCACAACGGCCACAGGGCAAACGCTTGCTCGCGAGGTTTTCAAAGATACTGCCGATCTGATCTTTTACTTCCCATTCGATTGGCGATCCACGGTCAATCGAACGCTTAAGCGAATACACCCCGCGGCGGTGCTGCTCGTCGAAACGGAGATCTGGTTCAATTTTATCAGGGAGGCAAGTCGAAGCGGGGCCCGGGTCGCGATCGTGAACGGCCGCTTGTCCGAACGTTCATTCCAGCGATTTCGCTTTATACCGCGTTTCATCCGGCGGGTACTTTCGTATCTCGATCTGGCGGTGATGCAGGATGAGGCCGATGCGAAACGGATGACGTCGCTGGGACTGCATGCAAGCAAGATCAAAGTAACCGGAAACATTAAGTTCGATCTTGAACTTGGCGGAGCGGAAAGTGAACGCACGGAGGAACTTCGGAGTCGATTCTCAGTTTCGCCGGAAACCCCTCTCATCATTGCGGCAAGCACACATCAACCGGAAGAAGCCTGGATACTCGAGGCTTTCAAGAACATTAGAGATTCCGGAAACGGGCCAATGCCGCGCCTTATCATCGCCCCGCGTCATCCGGAACGCTTTGCGGCCGTGGCGGAGATCATACAAAGGTCGGGATTCACATGGGCCCGTCGTTCGGGCACGGTATCAACTCATGACAAAACCGCAGAAGTGATCTTGCTTGACAGTATCGGCGAGCTTCGCTCCGCGTATCCCTTGGCGGAAGTCGTTTTTGTTGGCGGCAGTCTTATTCCCCATGGTGGTCAAAGCATTTTCGAGCCTGCGGCGGCGGGCCGAGCGATCATTACGGGCCCGCATACGGCCAACTTCGCTGTCGCTGTCGCCGAGTTTCTCGACAAAGACGCTCTGATCCAGCTAAAGGACGTACCCGAAGCACGGATCGTGCCGGAACTCGAATTGGCCATAAAAACCCTGCTTCTAGGCCCGCAAAGACGAAGCGAACTCGCTTCTAATGCCCTCGCTGTAGTTCAGAATAACCGCGGAGCTGTATCCCGTACCCTTGAACACTTGAGGCATATTCTCCCGACACAGGAGACGTCCTAGGTGAATGTATTATTCTACGTTCTTTCGTCGGCATTGATCTGGCTAAGCTACAGATCACTCCTTGGCGGGATCGAGTACAGGCGATTTTTTCGACAGGAATTGGCGAAACTGCCATCGAAATACGCGCCGTTCGCCACGATCATTGCCCCTTGCCGCGGGATCGATCAGGACTTGGAGCAAAATCTTCGGGCGGTGGTTTCACAGGATTATCCCGAATTCGAGACCATTTTCGTCGTTGATGACCCGGACGATCCAGCCGTTTCGGTGATCCGGGAATTCCTCGATGACCGGTCGAGGCTTCTGATAGCCCCGAAGGCTGTCCGATCAAGCCAAAAGGTGGAGAATCTCAGGGCCGCCGTCGGCGAGGCCGACCCGCGATCAAAGGTATTCGCTTTCATCGATTCTGATATCAAGACATCAAACGCATGGTTGAAAATCCTCGTATCGGCTCTTGCCGATGACAAGGTCGGTGCCGCGACCGGGTATCGCTGGTTTATCTCTGACACACCGAATTTTGCATCCGAGCTTCGATCATCGTGGAACGCGTCGATAGCTTCTGCTTTGGGATCAAGAACCACGTCAAATTTCTGTTGGGGCGGGTCGATGGCTATACGTCGCGACGTTTTTGAACGCCTTCACGTCCGGGAGAAATGGAGTGGCACCCTTTCGGACGATTTTACGGTCACTCGTACTATGAAAAAGGCCGGTCTATCAATCGTTTTCGTCCCCGGAGCTTTGTCGCCCTCGCGGGGAGAATGCACGGTCTCAGAAATGCTCGAATTTACGACCAGACAGATGAAGATCACGCGCGTTTATGCA
>JBDTMQ010000430.1:0-9479 GCA_039934155.1 Acidobacteriota bacterium
CCCGTCGCTTCTCAAAAATGTTCCGTTAGAGCCAACAGCAGTTTGCCCGGTTCCGCCCTTCGAGATCGGTAAAATACCCGTGATGCTTGTCGCCGGAAGGCTGAATGTTCCAGCCGTTAGTGTGCCGGTTATACTCAAATTTCCAACTACACCGCTGTTACCGGCGACACTCAAGTTGCCTGGTATCTGTACCGTGTCGGCCGCCCGGCCAAGTGTCACAGTGTTGTTTGACCCGACGACCGCTCCTGCACCCACAGCCGTGGCAAATGTCAGATTGTTTGCACCCATATTGGCGCCGGCACCGATCGCAGTGTTATTGCTTCCCAGTATGTTCGCGATGCCGGTGCCATTACCGAAAAATGAATTCGATGTCCCGGTCGTCGTTCCGCTGCCTGAAGTAGTTCCAAAAAACGCATTGCCGGTTCCGGTCGAGTTTGCTCCGCCGGCCTGCGTGCCGACAAACGTGTTTGAGCTTCCCGTTGTTGCGGTGCCCGACCCAAGAAAAACATTGCTGGCGCCGTTGACGCTGAGAATACGGTCACCTGCGATCCTGTACTGCGTGGTGGAGTTTACGATATTCGCCGAAAGGGTTCCGCCGGCCGTTCCGTCACCCGAAATGTTAAAGTTGCTGCTGGCCTGAGGCGAGTTACTGTTCTGGATGTAGTGCGTACTTCCGCTTGGCACATCACCTGCGACCAATGTCGCGGCCTGCCATATCGATCCGTTGCTTCTCAAAAATGTGCCGGCTCCGCCGACGGCTCCGAGGCCGGTTCCGCCGTTAGCGATCGAAACTATGCCCGTCAAATTAGCCGTCGGGATCGTGAACGTGCCTGTAAGCGGACCGCTGACGGCCAGGCTGCCGGGGATTTGGACCTGATCCGCGGAACGGCCGAGAACGACCGAGTTATTGACAAGTGCCTGCGAGCCCGCACCGATAGCCGTGGCGAACGTCAGATTTCCTGCACCGAGATTTGCCGCGTTGCCGACAAGGGTGTTATTGCTTCCGGTCGTGTTTGCCGCACCGGATCCCATGCCGAAAAATGAGTTGCCAAGACCGGTCGTTGTTGCTGAACCGCTCGAGGCCCCGAAGAAAGCATTGCTTCCGCCCGTCGTGTTAGATCCTGCACCGACGCCTGCAAAAAGGTTGTTAGCACCATTGTTGCCAAGGATACGGCTGCCGTTCAAATTATATTGGGTCAGCGAATTGACCGAATTGCCGGTCAGTATCCCGCCGACACGTCCGTCACCGTCGATATTAAAAGTGGCTGTGCCCTGCAGCGTGGAACCGTTTTGGATGTAGCTTGGATCATTCGCGGGCAGAAGGGCCAATAGCTGTCCGACAACATTCAACACTCCGGGTATGATCACCTTATCCGCAGGACGGGCGATGCCGTCGTAAATACCCGCCTTCTTTCCGAGCACTACAGTATTGTCCGTCTCAGCGCGTGCAAAAGAACCGATGGCCGTGGCGAAAACCAGATTCGGCAGGGCGAAATCCGTCGAACTGCCAATCGCTGTGTTATTGGTGCCCGAGGTATTTTGGAGTCCCGCCGTATGACCAAAGAACGAGTTGTACGAACCGGTCATGTTGACGTTGCCAGAGCCGCGTCCAAAGAAGGAGTTGTTGTTGCCTGAAGTATTAGCCTCGCCACTCTGTCGGCCAAAAAAGGCGTTGTTGGAGCCGCTGGTATTTGTGTTGCCCGAGGAGTATCCAAAAAATGCGTTGTTCGCACCTCCAAGGTTTGCCTGTCCAGAAAATGAGCCGTAGAATGCATTGGCCGTCCCGAGATTGACCGTGCCCGATTCCTCGCCGACGAACGTGTTGAATCCGCTGGGAATACTTCCGCGGGATACAAATCTAATTCCACCGATATTCAGTTGGGTCGAAGTATTGATCGTATTTGCACTTAGAGTACCGCCGACGGTACCATTTCCATTGACATTAAAATTGGCCGACTGCTGGGTTGTGGTGTTTTGAACGTAGTTCGGGCTATTGGCTAAGGGAGCACGAGCGTCAGAAAGCCTTGCATCGCCGGTCAACACATACTGGCTGGCGGCTACGCCGCCGAGTTGCAGGGAATTCGTCGCTGTAGTCGCGGTTGTCGCCGAGTTAGCCGTACTCGCTGTGGCAGCCGTGTCAGACAATAGGCTTTTTACGGCAAATGGCGTGCTGCTGATCTGCTGACGCGGTGAGAGTGTGACGAATCCGCCACCGCCGGTCTGCCGGACCCGTATCTCAAGAAATCGCGGACTGCCCGATGAGTATTGATTTCCGAAGTCCAGTTTGACAGTAAAAACGCCGTCCGTAACGGTCACAGCCGCGACCGATTGCGTAGAGCCAAGTTGGAAACCACCCGATAAGGCGGTATACAGACCAAACTCAAAATCATAGCTGCCGTTGGCATCGACACCACCATTCTTCAGGTTGCCCTGGTAGGTGAATTCCGTCGTTTGTGCCGAGGCTGTGACAGTAAAAAATACGGCCGCCACCGCAAAAACAAACAAAATTCTCCTGGCAGAGAACAAAACTCCCCCAATTTTCGTCATACAAACTTCTCCAGAAATAAACTTACTGTGTTGAAAGGTAAAAATAACTTATAGCAGATATAGTAAAAATGCAAGGTTTTTTCCTGAAAATAAAGGCAAAAACCTCCTGCATCCAGTCATTTTGACTCCGTCTCTGCCTTACAATATCAAGCGTCTCGGCGACGGCTGCATAATAGAAGCGGACCGCAATCACGAGAAGTTTATCAAAGCCGCGATCGACCTTCTCTAAGCTCAATAGTTTCTGCAATTAGACGGCAGGACCGATAAAATGAGTGAGGTTTTTACGCTCGTTCATCCCGCAAGTCGTTAATTTAGAGTATTTACATCCGCCGAAAAATAGGTTAGTATCCGGCAAACCGAAGAGGAGATTTGTTGAGATGGCCGTTATTACTGGCGGCGAAAAAGGCACTAAAGGTCTGTCTGCTGAGCAATTAAGAACGGCAGCAACAGACATTCGTGGACACTTTCTCGCCGAGGCAGACGCTTATTATCCTGAGTGGTCCATTACGACTGCACTGAGGCAGTGGACTGCGAATAAGTACTTTGAACCCGCTGTCGTCGATAAGTCGCTGGTTGAAAGGAAGGAGTTTCTTCGGATCCTGGAATCTATCGTAAGACGCTCTCCGCGACCGGATTCGATAGCTTTAGAGTCAAACGTTTTTAACGGCATGCGAACGTTCTCTTTCGATCGGTTCAGGGCCTTGACCTGCCATCTTGCGACAAGGACCGGTGGACTGTTCAAGACGAAATTGAACAAGCTACTGTTTTACAGCGACTTCGTACATTATTACATACACGGCCGATCTATAACCGGATCGAGATATGTACACCTTCCTTTTGGGCCTGTACCTGACGCTTATGAAGTTATCCTCGATCATCTCTCGTCATCAGGCGACGTGATGATCATCGCGTGTCCGGGCTTTGAGCTTGTGACGCCTGGACAGCGCACGAAAGGCTCGGACCTGGACGAGACCGAAAGAGAGGCCGCGAGTTGGGTCATCGAAAAATTCGGTCGGATGAGTTCGAGTGAAATAAGCGAATATTCTCATCGTGAGAAAGCCTATCGTTTCACGAGGATGGGTGATCAGATCGCATATGAGTACGCCAAATACTTTTCTCTCCTGCCGGGGTAGCGTCATTTTTGCCCGTCCGTTAACGTACGAAGATAATACATTCGAGAGCGGTTTCCGGCGTCTCTCAAGTCGTCGACTTTTGTTTTGCCCTGATTTACATCATATTCCAGCATGGCACAGTCCTTGCAATTACCAGAACAACCGATATTTACCCCTAAGATCAGTAGGAGAGATCATGGCAAAAGAAGTGATAACAGTAGATGGCCAGGAGCGACTCGTGAGAGAAGATACAGCAAAATCCTTTCGAGGCGTTTATTGGGCTTTGCTTAGTGTCGCGGCGTTCATCGTCATTGCCGCCATCCTGTTTTTCGGCGGGTTCATTTCGACATTATTTCACGGCGATGTGAATTCGCCGGCACAGATCGAACGTCAAGCCGGTCGATAACATTAAAGTTTCAAGGGGGAGAACAAGGGGTTGTAATATTTGGTCTTTATGACATGGTCAAATAGTGCATTAGCGTTCCTTCGGGAACGCTTTTTGTTTTTGCGTTTGAATAAACCGATTTGCGACTGTAGATTTTAGCTGTGCTCATTCTCGGTATCGAAAGCTCCTGCGATGAGACCGCCGCGGCTGTTGTCGCAGACGGCCGTGAGATCTTATCGTCCGTTATTTCATCACAGATCCCACTGCATACACCGTTTGGCGGGGTCGTTCCCGAATTGGCCTCGCGCGAGCATTTGGCGTCGATCAGCTCAATAGTGCAAAAGGCGATCAATGATGCATCGGTGACTCTCGATCAGATCGATGCGATCGCAGTTACGCAAGGGCCGGGCCTGGTCGGTTCACTGATGATCGGTGTCTCGTTTGCCAAGGCCCTAAGTTTTGGTCTGGGCATACCTCTGATCGGCGTCAATCACATCGAAGGACATTTCTTTTCGGTCGTTTTTGAAAATCCGCCGATCGAATATCCCGCGATGGCCTTGATCGTTTCGGGCGGCCATACAAATCTTTTTTGGGTGCCGGAGCCAGGGAAATATCAGGTTGTTTCGCGAACGCGTGACGACGCCGCGGGCGAGGCGTTCGACAAGATCGCAAAGATGCTCGGTCTCGGATATCCGGGCGGCCCGCTGATCGAAAAACTTGCCCTGTTGGGTGACCGCTCCGGCATCAAGTTTACACGGCCAAAGATCTCTGACGGCAAGCCCGACTTCAGCTTTAGCGGGCTCAAGACAGCGGTCGCAAAATATATTCGTGACAATAACATCGTGCCGACGGCTGACGATAAACCGTCGCCACAAATAGCGAATCTAGCCGCCGCGTTTCAATTTTCGGTGATCGATTCTTTGGTCAGTACCACGGAACGGGCGGCGGCAGAATATCGCCCAAAAACATTGATCTTATCCGGTGGTGTAGCCTGCAACGTCGCGCTTCAGAGCGCAGCAAGCAAAGCTGCTGAGCGGCTCAATCTGCCAGTTTATTTTCCATCCAAGCATCTATCGACTGACAACGCTGCGATGATCGCCGCCGCAGGGTATTTTCACCTGGCGAGAGGCGAGAGTGCTGATCTCTCAATGTCGGCTGATGTAACAATGAGGCTGCAAAACTTCGGAGTCGACGATCGGATGAAGGCCGGGCGCAAAGTCAGGTACCGGGTATAAGTTTCTTGCTTTAGCGCGTGTCAAACCGATACAATTTCTTTTAGCTGCCCATTCGTTCCGGCCTTTGACCACAAGGGTCGTACTTAACAACTTCGATCTGATCACGGCCCATTCGGCCGCGACCTTTCCCAGGGGGATCCACGAAATGAAAATATTCCGAATTGCTGCATTGTTGATGTCTCTTTTGATTGCGTTCACCGGTTTTGTTAGCGCACAAGCGCCTGTGTTCAGCGTATTCAGGGATTACATAACGGGGCTTAGTCTGCCGGTTTTTGTGACGAATGCTCACGATGGGAGCGGTCGGATCTTTATCGTTCAGCAACGCGGGATAATCAAGGTCGTTCAGCCGCGATCTAGAATTACCTCTGATTTTCTGGACCTGACAGGTGTCGTCAGCACGAGCGGAAACGAACGCGGTCTGCTCGGTCTTGCATTTCATCCTCAGTATGCCTCGAACGGCCGTTTTTTTGTTTACTACACGCGGGCAAGCGACGGCGCGATCCGCATTGCGGAATATTCAGTGTCGGCCGATCCTAACAAAGCGAATCAGACGCCCGTCAGAGTTTTTATTACGATCGCCCATTCGCAATTCTCAAATCATAACGGCGGTACCATTGCCTTCGGCCCGGATGGATATTTGTACGCGGGGACAGGTGACGGCGGGTCCGGGAATGACCCGAATAATAATGCACAGAACATAAATTCGCTTTTGGGCAAGATCCTTCGGATCGATATCGACACTCCAGTCGGACAGGTTCCCGAATATTCGATCCCGCCGACAAATCCATTTGCCGGCGCAACGCCCGGAGCCGACGAGATATATGCTTTCGGAATGCGTAATCCGTACAGGTTTTCGTTCGATCGCGGCGGAACGCATCAGCTTTGGGTGGGCGACGTCGGACAGGACGCGATCGAAGAGGTTGATAACATCGTGCTCGGTGGCAATTATGGCTGGCGGGTATATGAGGCAACACGCTGTACCAATAACGATCCCGGGCTGTGTGTGCCGACGAACTATCTGCCGCCGGTTTTCGAGTACTCAAGCGCAGACCCGATACGTTGTTCGGTCACGGGCGGCTATGTTTACCGAGGGATGCAAAAGGCGGTTCCGTTCGGTTCGTATGTCTATGCGGATTATTGCAGCGGCGAGATATTGCTGTGGAACGACAACCAACAGACGGTCCTTTTGGATACCGATCGCGCGATCTCTTCATTCGGCGAGGACGAGAACGGCGAGCTTTATGTAGTTAATCTTGGCGGAACAGTTGACCGGATACTCGGTCAAAAGCCGGCGTCGTCGGATTTTAATGGCGACGGCATGACCGATCAATCGGTCTTCAGACCGTCCGACGGAACGTGGTACACCAGACATTCGCAAACGGGCGCGATAACGACAAGGGCGTTCGGAATCGACGGCGATATTCCGGCACCCGAAGATTATGACGGCGACGGTCGAACGGACCTGAGCGTCTATCGCCCCTCGAATGCAACGTGGTATACGTTCACAAGTTTAGCGAATACGTTTACAGCTACGCAGATCGGAACGACGGGCGGCGTTCCTGCGCCCGCCGATTTTGACGGTGATGGCAAAGGCGACGTCGCGCTTTTCACTCCGTCGACCGGCGGGTGGGAGATCCGGCGTTCAGGCGACGGAGGAACCTCGACCGCCCTTTGGGGTACGGAGTCGGATATTCCAGTAGCCGCCGATTATGACGCGGATGGCAAGGCGGATGTTGCCGTGTGGCGTCCGTCCGACGGTACCTGGTATACGATCAACAGCTCGGACAGTGGCCTTGTTTCGCTGCCGTTCGGAGCAACTGGTGATATTCCGCTGCCCGCCGATTATAAAGGCGATGGTTCCGCGGACCACGCTGTATACCGTCCATCGAGCGGCGCCTGGTATATTCGCGAGATCTCAGGCGGGTCGGCTGTGGCTAACTGGGGAACCGCCGGCGATATTCCAGTACCCGGAGACTACGATCAGGACGGGCTCGACGATATAGCGATCTTTCGACCCTCGACGGGGGCCTGGTGGGTGATCGGCAGTTTGCGGGGTATCACGCAGTATCCGGCGTGGGGTGTGGCAAATGATCTGCCGATCGCTCGATTTGATACGCCCTAGAGCGAATATTTGAGTCAGCTGAACATTTTTACGGCGCGTGCTACGGTAAAAACAGTTACTGAAGCCGCGCCGGCTTTTTTCAATACCTCCGCGCAGTTCGAGGATGTTCCCCCGGAAGTAAAGATATCGTCGGTCAAAAGAATGTGCCGGCCGGCTATAAGTTTCGGCCGCTTTACCTCGAAGGCATTTTTTACAGTAGATTCGCGTGCCTTACGATCCATTGCAGCGCGGTGTTTTGGTGTATGGAGAGTTCGGATCAGGCTGAATTCATCAACTTGGGCTCCGAGCTCTTTTGCGGCTATCCGTGCTATCAGCAATGCCTGATTAAAACCGCGCTCGAGAGTTCTTTTACGAGAAAGCGGAACCGGCACGATCAAGGTGGAAGGCGAGATCGCTTTGGTTCGAACGGTATCAGATATCAATCGAGTTAGTTTCTTCGGTATTTCAGGTCTACCTTTTGATCTTAAAACGGTCGCCGCCAAAGCCTTTTCATAGACCCCGACAGCAAACGCGTGATCATAAAAATGGTCGGTGCACTCGCCACAATTAGCGGAGGTTTGCCCGGTTCGTCCGGTCGATAATGACCCGCATTTTGGGCAAAGCGTTTCTGTCGGAGTGAAAATTCGGGTTTGCTGCCAACATCCGGCGCAGGCCGGGCCTTCATTGTAAGAATCAACGATGCCGCTGCAAACCTGGCAGAATTGGGGATAAACCAGCGAGAAGAGGGAATTAACGAGGAGGTCCAGCATCCGCTGCGATAGAAACCGGCTCTTGTCCGGGCCGGTTTCTATTCTTGATCCAAAAGACCACGCTCAACCAACTCCTGACAGTTGAGACAATAACGTGCCCAGGGAATCGCCGCCAGCCGTTTTGCGTTGATAGCGCTTTCGCAATTCTGACAGATGCCGTATTCCTCATCCTCGATCCGAAGCAGAGCTTCGTCGATCAATGAAAGCTGTCGACTCTCGTTTTCAGAAACGGCGAGCATCACGTTTTTGGAATAATTGCGAACCGCGAGATCCACCGGGTCAGGCGTTTCCGAGTCGTCGACCGACAGATCATTCCCCTTGAGTTTTTCAATTAAAAGCGTTCGCTCACTGAGCAGCTGCGCTTTTAACTTTTTCAAATTGGCTTCAGTCATTTCTGATATGGAAATCCCCTAATTATTGTAAAAGCCCTGTACAACTGTTCTAACAAAATGACACGAGCCATCTCGTGGGTAAAAGTGAGAAACGATAAGGATAAACTAAAATTCGCTTTTTGGCTAACCTCCAAGGCAATGTCGTCGGCTCCGCCAATAATAAAAACGATCTCTTTTGTCCCGCGCATCTGCCAGCCCTCGATCTCTGCCGCCAGCTCATGCGATGAAACCTGTTTTCCGGTCGTATCGAGAACGACCACGAAAGCCTTTTGATTCAATATTTCCAGAATTCGTTTGCCTTCGATCTCTTTTCCCTCACCGGGACCCGCGTCCTTTACCTCAGCTATTTGGAACTGCCCAAAATGAGAAAGGCGCCGGATGTATTCATCCTGCAGCGCCTTCCAGTTCTTATCCCGAGTCTTACCGACCCAAAGCAGTTTTATTTTCACATGCAATTCTTAAGATGTGAGATCAGATCTCACTGTCTTTGGGCAATTCGACCCGACGTGCATCCCGCCATAATCTTTCAAGATCGTAAAACTCGCGCGCATCCTTGTCGAAGATGTGGACGATAAAATCGCCGAAATCCAAGAGCACCCATTCGCCGCTCGAATAGCCTTCGACCCTGACCGCCTTTGAATTCAACTGCTTCTTGAGCTGCTCGCGGATCTCATCGGCAATGGCCTGCACCTGTCTTTGATTTGTCCCGCTGGCGATCACAAAAAACTCTGTAAAACTGGCAATGTCCCGAAGGTCGAGCGCGACCATGTTCACGGCTTTCTTGTCAGCCGCACATTTGATCGCAAGTTTGACTTCGTCATCAATATCAGCGAATGGCGTATTAGAATTTGGTATCTCGATCTTTACGCTTTCGCGATGAAGCATCTTTTCTTGTATTTCTTCCATTATCTATAAATCTGATATTTTTCGATGTATT
>JBDTMQ010000431.1:0-3099 GCA_039934155.1 Acidobacteriota bacterium
ATTCGTTATTTTCAGCGCCGTAGATCCAGGCCGAGATGTGGCCGCCGCGCTTTACCTTTGAAGCAACGGAAAGGAACGCCTTTTTAGGATCGGGTGTGTGGTGAAGCACGCCGACGCTAAATGCATAGTCGAAAGCCTTTTTGAGCGGCAGCCTGTATATGTCGCATTGGACGATATGCACGTTCGGCATTTCTCGCGTCAACGCAAATGCCGACTCGACAGCGTCACCGAGATCGATACCGACGACCTCTTTGGCGCCCCACTCAGCCGCGAGTTTTGTATGACGGCCCTTGCCGCAACCGCCCTCGAGAACGACCTTTCCCTCAAAGAATTTGGGCCCGACCGGCTGCAGCCAGCCGAGAAGCTGTTCGGAATACCTCGTATCCTCTTGCGTAAAATGCGTCCACTGCCAGCCAAAATTCTCGGCCGTCTCAACCTTGTCCGCTTCGACCTTGCCCAGATCGGCGAACCGCGGCACGCCGCCGCTGACCTTGTATTCACGCGTGCATTTTTTACAGGTCAGCACCGCTTCGATGATCTCCTGTCCGTCGTACTTGCTCGCATATGCGAGTAAAATATCACCACCGCACGTGGGACAGGCGAGAAGATCTAGTAGCTTTTCTTTCATCAGATAACTTCGGACGTAGGATATTTTGTGAACGCTAATAGGGCGGATTCAGCGGATCTTAAGAATTCTGAACGGTTACTATTCGACAGAGCCGGGCGATCCGCATTCTGATGTCTAGCCGGCGATCGCAGGATCCATTTTCCTCTTAAACTCCTCAAATTCCTCAAAAGGAAACGGCTGGCGCCAATTGAACTCGAACTCGTCGGTGTCGCGGTCGGCGTAGAGCTGGTCGAAGGTCGCCTCGAAGGCATTGACGATATCCGCTACCTTGCCCGTGTGTGCGAAAGCAAGCTCACGCTCGTTTTCGGTTCGGCGGCCCGACGGATATTCATAAACCTCCATCAGGACGGTATCACCGTCGCGAAAGAACTGAAGATCGAATTCTTCAGGGTTTCGGCTCCAGGGACTGGTGAATGTGCCGGCCGGCCTCGCTGTATCAAGCAGCGACGTCAAGCCGCGAAGCAGATCGGAAAGGGCGGTCGCGTGAGGCATGTAGGCGGTGGTAGTGTGAAACTCGTCAACGCCGTCCTCAAAACCGATCGACATCCATCCGCATTGCGGGCTGTTAAAACTGACCTCAAGCTTTCCCGACATAAAGAAGCTATGGTAACTTTTAGGTGAAAGAACTCCAAACGCCGGCAGAAAATGCGACGCGAAACGCTAGGCGAGATCCAGCTAAATGCACCAATATCACGAACTTTTGCGACATATTTTGGATCGCGGAACTCGGCACGACGACCGGACTGGGGTCGGGACGATCTCGGCGTTCGGCTATCAAACGCGATACGACCTCGGTCAGGGTTTTCCGATGGTGACGACAAAACGCGTGCCCTTCCGGTGGGTCGCTGAAGAACTGTTTTGGTTTTTGAGCGGCAGCACGGATGAGAAGGACCTGAGAGCACGCGGCGTCGATATCTGGGCTGAGTGGGCAACGGCAGAACAAACAGCCAGATTTGGACGTAACGAGGGCGATCTGGGGCCTGTCTATGGTTATTTGTGGCGGTCATTCGGCGGCAATTATCCGGCGATGGACGGTGCCGATCAGGTACAGCGGCTGATGACCCAGATCGAAACGAATCCCAACTCACGCCGGCTGATCGTGACGGGCTGGAACCCGGCGACCTGTGACGACGTGGCACTGCCGCCGTGCCATACGCTATTCCAGTTCAAGGTCGAGAACGGAAAGATCCTGCACTGTCAGCTTTATCAACGCAGTGCCGACGCATTTCTCGGCGTGCCTTTCAATATCAGCAGCTATGCCCTGTTGACGCATCTCGTTGCGCACGCGTCGGGCCTCGAGCCAGGTGAGTTCATACACACCTTCGGCGATCTGCATATTTATTCGAACCATCTGGAACAGGTCGAAGAGCTCCTCTCGCGCACACCGATGGAACCTCCCAAGCTGGAATTACAGAACGCAGGGAATTTACGAGGATTCGGCGGGCTTCTGGAATTCAGATATGAGAATCTGCGGCTCGAGAATTATGAGCCGTACGGCAAGATCGCGGCGCCGGTCGCGGTATAAAAAAAGCGGGCCGCCGGCTACCCGCTTTTGTCTTTATTTCCGTACTACTGAGTACTCAATACGCCGGTTATGGAACTTTCCAAGGTCCGTGGTATTGTCAGCCTTTGGCCTTGTTTCACCGTAGCCGCGTGTCTGCAGTGTTTCGGGCCGGGCGCCGAATTGGACCAGCTTGTCCTTTACAGCCTTTGCACGATTTTCGGAAAGCGTCTGATTCGAGGCGTCGCTGCCGTCGGTGTCTGTATGTCCGCCGACCTCAAGCACTACCTGGGGCGGAACACGTTTGATATATGACGCCGCTTTTTGGATCGCCGCCAGCCTGACGGCGGGAATCTCATAGCTGCCGCTCTTGAAGTTCACGATAAGAATATTTAACGCTCTGACGAGATCGTCGACATTGAACGGGTCGCCTAAACCGGCAAGCGCGCTGTTAAAACAGCGTTCCGCCTTGTCTTCTTCGCCGACGCCGATATTCGAGCAATCCTCGCCCGGCTGCACGGGTTTTTCTTTACACTGCACGCGAACCGGCTCAGGAATCACGCCGTTGCCGCCCGTGACCTCACGGGGCAGACACGTGTAGTTCGGGTGGTTGACAGTGATCGTGCGGCGTCCGGATTTCAAATTCAAAAGCTTGCGGGCCCCGTCTTCGTCGCTGACGCCCCACGAAGAGCCGTCGACCTGGATGTCGCTGCCCGGCGGGGCATTGACGACCGTAACCTCAAAACTCGTCGGCCGAAGTACAAAGAAATACACGACAAGCAGGACCGCGATGGCGAAAAAGAACATCGACATCAGCCCGGCAACGGCCCATACCCAGCCGGGGATGCCGCCCTGATCGGCCTGTTCCTTTTTCTCCTGCTCAGCCTGTTCGACAGGCGTCGGCGGAATGTTCTGGTATTTTTGCCGCTCGGCCTCGGGCAGTTTGAAATACGGCGTCGTTTTGTCGTAC
>JBDTMQ010000432.1:0-1577 GCA_039934155.1 Acidobacteriota bacterium
CAGGAAGCCATTGTCATAATGAAGTGCGACGCTCAAGCCGTCGATCTTCAATTCTGCAACATACTCGATCTGTCGGCCGTCCGCGAGACGCTCGCATCTTTCGACGAAGGCACCGAGGTCATCAAGGCTGTACGAATTATCGAGCGACATCAATGGAACGTTGTGAACAAATGGCTTAAGACTATTTGCCTTGCCGCCAACCCGCATTGTCGGGCTGTCCAGCGTAACAAGCTCAGGATGCTCCGCTTCGATCTCTTTCAGCCTGGCGAGCAGCTGATCGAATTCCTGATCGGAAATTTCAGGTGACTCGCGCTGATAATACAATTCATTATGCCGTTCGATCTCGGCTCGCAGCTTTTCTAACTCTTTTTGAATGCTTGAGACCATTAATTTTCGATCTTTGTGTTGTCAGACATAAATTCCGCGATCAGTCGATGGAAATGATGAGTTCCCTGTTCACGGGTTGGCGAATACCGGCCCCTGTCATAAAATCTCGACCGCACTCCCTTTTGAACGCTTTCGACGACTGCTTCGTCCTCCAATTCGACCAGATGCAGATCGGCGTCGGCTCCGTTTACAAGTTGAGACTTTTCAGTAATGAAAGTAAGAAAGTCCACCGCGGTCCTATCTTCTCGCAATGGCCTCACAACATTCAGCGACATCCCCCAGTAGTAAAAGTTGAGCATTAGATTCGGAAAGATAAAGATGTATTTTCCGGCTATCTGACCATTGCGATCGAATCCCAATTGCACAATGGAAAAACGATAAGTTTCGGTCTTGTATGTATTGAAATCGATTACCTTGTTCAATGATCTGTGAACAAAAGGTATATGAAATCCCTCGAGATAGTTTTCACAATAAAGGGCCCAGTGAGCATCAAACTCGTACGTTCGTTTGCTGGCCGGTGCCGGCAACTGTATCTGATCTTCAAAGCCGGACCCGCCGGAAAAAGCTTCGAATGACGCCGCGGGATCGATAGATGTGAATAATAGACCCGCCCATTCGGACAACGGCAACGACGGAAGGTCATCGCTTTTGGACGGAAAGTCTTGAACGTCCGCAAATTCCGGCATCGACAAGAACTTACCTGAAAGATCGAAACTTCGGCCGTGATATCCACACCGGATCACGTCCGCGCGGCATGGCCGTTCGACAAGGATCTTGCCTCGATGAGTACAAACATTCGAAAGGCATTTGAGCTGTTCTTCGTCCTCTGATAGCAGCAGTGGCACATTCAAAAAGTCTGGAAGCAGATCGAACGGATGCAGTCCGTCGACTTCGCTTTTAATTCCGGCAAATTGCCAGGTACGAGCAAAGATCCGTTCCTTTGAAAGTTCCAGGTAATGCGGTTGAGTATAAAACTCAGCCGGAAGCGTTCGCGCTTTTTGAATATCCGGATCTATTTCAAACTGAACCATTTACTCGCTGTAAAGAAGATATTCGGGGGCCGCGTCATCCCGGCGAAAGCCTCTGGCTACCAACCCCTGGTCAAACGCGGCCGTAAATGCCCGGCGAATGCGCCGCTGTTCCTCGAGTGCCCTTTCGGGATCCGCCCTTAACAAGGCGTACCAGTCAGT
>JBDTMQ010000433.1:0-3014 GCA_039934155.1 Acidobacteriota bacterium
AACCCCTAACTTCCTCCTTGTAAGGGAGGCTGTCTACCAATTGACGTACGTGCCCTGAGATTTCAATTTTGATAGTGGCGGCACGTTTTGCCCGAACCAACATTCAAAAAACCAACGCGCACTTTGAAAAATGCGCGAACTGCAATGCTACAAAACCGTTGAATAGCTGTCAAGTAATTGGAACCGATGCTGAGGTCGTCAGCCTGCCACAGGGTCTTTACGTGTGCTTCCGTGAGTTTTCGACGTTTTCTTCTGATGCGGCTGCGCCATCAGGACTTTATCACCAGCCCATTCTTGCCAAATCTCAACTTGTTCGGATCGGACTTTAATACAAGCTGGATCAAGACGCCCGAAAGTTGGCGTGCGGTCCTAACCGTCTCCTGATTGCCGTTATTTTTCCCTTCGCCATAAGTGGCCAGGATCAGCCCGCTAAAGCACACGATCGTGTCGTACATTTCCTGCTTCTCGCGGTTTTTGAGCGCGGCAAACTCGGGACTTTCGTCGAATACTGAATTCAGGCCGTCCCAGAGGTTATCAAGAGCGGCGTCTGACGGCTCAGGGTCGTCATTGTAGATCATTACGGCCGAACCGATAAAGAAAGTAAATGCTGCCGCGAGATTATTTTGGCGTCCCTTTTTGGCTACTTCTTTTTCAAACTCTGTCTTTGTCACAGAAAAAAGCTGCTTTAACAGCACCTTTTCCTGCTGTGTAGTACCGAGAGTCTCAGCGAGCTTTGAGCTGGTGTCGACCGTCGGATCGGGGCGGAAAAAGGTATATTCCGTTGCCGGCTCGGTTGGGGTGGAGGGTGGCGGAGCGGGACGAGATCTAGATACCCTTGCGGAACCTGACCGAGCGCCGGTCGAACTTTGCGTCGTTTTGGTCTGCTTCTTAGCGGCTGCACTGGTTTGTGCCCGCAAGATCGCGCTCTGCAGCGATACAGCCATCGTCGCTTGAACAGAGCGAGCCGCCGCCGATTTGCCGCTAGCCTCATAGACCTTGCCATAACTGCCGGCTCCGCCGCCGGCCTCTTTTCCCTGCCCATAGATCACGGGAATACAAAAGAGAACGACCGCGGCCGCGCACATGAGCATCGCGGGTGTCGACAAAACTCGGCAAGATTCAATGTTTTTCATTGGCGTCGAAATAATAATTCTTTGGGCAAAATATGTCCATCTAATTCTTTGCTGTTAAAAACTCCGCGAGGCAATGTATTCCGGGATCTCGGCCAGCATTCCCGGCGGACGTCCCAGGCTGTTAAGTCCCGCGGCGGCCCGATCCTTTAATTCTGCAACCCGCCTTATCGCCGCATCCACACCGTAAACCGCCGGAAACGTCGCCTTTTCCGCTAAAAGGTCCTTTGCTGCGGTTTTGCCGAGCGTCTCTGTCGTTTGCGTTATATCGAGCAGATCGTCGGTTATCTGAAAGATCGATCCAATATCTTCGCCGTACCGCTCGATTACGCGGCGTTCGTTTTCAGCGGCACCGGCAGCGATCGCTCCTGCCGTTACCGAAAACGTGATCAACGCGCCGGTCTTCGTCTTGTGTATCTCTTCGACACCGCCGCTTGAGACCGCTTTTCCTTCGGATTCAATATCGAGTTGTTGACCCGAAACCATTTTTGCCGCTGCATTCGCGAGGCCGCGAACAAGCTCGCGACCGATCTCAGGTAAAAGGGAGGGATCAGCGGCAATGGCCCCAAACGCCAGCGATTGCAAAATGTCCCCGGCAAGGATCGCCGTCGCCTCGTCGAACTTGCTATGACAGGTCGCCCGTCCGCGGCGAAGGTCATCGTTGTCCATCGACGGCAGATCGTCGTGAATAAGCGAATACGTGTGGATCAGTTCGACGGCTGCGGCGGCACCTAAAAGCATCTCATCGCGAATGTCAAAAGCCCGGCCGCCAGCAAAGACCAGCGCCGGGCGCATCCGCTTGCCGCCGCCAAAAACGCTCCATCTTACAGCCGATTCGAGACGCTCTGACCGGATCCCGGCGGCCGTGATGATCTCGTCCATGGCGGTGTCGACCTTTAACGCCGACTCGGCAAAAAATGCTTTTAGATCGTTCATCGGAATCAAACCTTTTGAAATTATGGGTCAAGCGTCTTACTTTGAAAAGTTTAGAGCTTCAGACATCGAACAGCTTGCGATTGATGTTCTGAAAATGTAGATTGCTCATATCATTATGCCTCTTTCGCCAGACGAGTTCCGGTCAGCGCTGTCGCGATTTGCGAGCGGTGTGACCGTCGTAACGGTCCGTGATGCGGCGGGGCGATTTTTTGGGATCACTGTATCGGCATTCTGTTCGGTCTCCTTAGAGCCGCCGCTCGTGCTTATCTGTCTCGAGAATGCGACCGCCAGCCGCCAGGCTGTCGAAACGGCCGGCACTTTTGTCGTTAATGTACTCGATTCGTCTTCCGCTGACATTTCCGAGCGATTCGCTTCGCAGCTAGAGAACAAATTTGACGACACTGATTTTACGTTAAATATTGACGGCGTCCCGATACTTACGAATTCGATCGCGGTGCTCGAATGCCGGGTTCGAAATACCTGTGACGGCGGCGATCACTCGATCTTTATCGGCGAGGTCGAACGTTTGACCTCCGCCGATGGCGACCCGCTAATTTACTTTCGAAGCGATTATCGAAAGATCGCGGCCACCTAGTAAAAATGAAAAGTTCACGATATCTGATCTTTGCGGCGCTTTTCGGCATCGTCGCGATAGCGCCTTTTTCAAAGAACGCTGCCGCGCAGGGCACCTCCGAATTGCATTGGTACAAGGGAAATACTCACACTCATACCGTCAACAGCGACGGCGATTCGACGCCGGACGCAGTTGTGACATGGTATCGCGAAAATGGCTATAACTTCCTATTCATTACTGACCACGAATTTATTACGCCCGTCGAGGGATTAAATTCCGTTTTCGGCAAAGCGGGCAGCTTTATTGTGATCAGAGGTCAGGAAGTAACCGGTTCGTTCGATAAAAAGCCTTATCACGTCAACGGCCTCGGCGTC
>JBDTMQ010000434.1:0-7293 GCA_039934155.1 Acidobacteriota bacterium
GACGGCGTTAGTGTGAACAGCCAAACATGGGGCGGCGCGGCTGTCATCACACCGAGCCAGGAATCGGTTAAGGAAGTGCAGGTAAGCTCGAGCACTTACTCGGCTGAGGACGGCCGAAATTCGGGCGCGATCGTAAAGGTTGTCAGCCAAAACGGCACCAATGATTTTCACGGCAGTTTGTTTTTCAAATACGCGGACCCGAGCTTGAATGCTCGAAATAGGTTCGGCAGCGGAACGCGGGTCGAAAGCAAATTCCGGCAGTACGGCGGAAGCCTCGGCGGGCCGATATGGCGAGACAAGCTGTTCTTTTTCTTTACTTACGAAGGCGCTCGGAACAAAAGTCAGACTCAGTACGACGCTTGGGTTGAAACTGCACAGTACCGCCAGCGAGTAATTGCCCTCCGGCCGAACGGCGTAACGGCACGGATACTTCAGGCGACCGGTGTTGAACCTCGAACGATTGCCGCTCTTTCGTCAACCTGTACGGCCGCAAATATTCCCGCGGAACGTTGCCAGGCCGTCAGCGGCGGGCTTGATCTCGGGTCAATCGCGCCGGGACAGTCGGCGACCAACCCGTATGTCGACGATTTCGGCATGTCCATCGGAGCAGGTTTTGACGGGATCCCGGACATTCAATTCGTCAGCATTGCCAACCCGACATCGTTCGTCGGCAATCAATACAACACGCGAGTCGACTTTCAGCCGACCCAGAAAGACACGTTTACGGTCACCACCTATTTCACCCCAAGCAAAAATACCGGCACAAATACTGACGCGCGCAGCCGGCCGATGGCGGACATTACTTCGCCGCGATTCAGTTGGTCGGCGGCAGCGATCTACAATAGGCTTATCTCGGCGACGATGTTCAATGAATTCAGGTTCAACTTCAACAAATGGAGCTTTGACGAGGTGACGGCCAACGCCGATGTCGACTTTGGCATTCCGCGCGTCGGAGTAGAAGGTCTGCCTTTTAACCCGATTCGGTTCGGCGCCGATCGTTCCGAGGGCACACCAGGAGTTTTTAGCGAAAGCCAGATGGAGTTTCGTGACACATTCAATTGGGTCATCGGCAACCACAGTGTCAAGATCGGCGGCGAATGGCGGCGCGAGAAAAACGCGAACAGCCTGATAGGCGGCGCGCGGCCAGTATATGCGTTTTCCGGACTTTGGAATTTCGCTAATGACGCTCCGTTATTCGAGGCAAGAAACGCCGATCCGACAACCGGCGGGCCCGCGACCGGCGAACGCGAATATTCAAGCGATAATTTCGGCCTTTTTGTTCAGGACGATTGGAAGTTTCGTCCGAACCTCACGCTGAATCTCGGTTTGCGATGGGAATACTTCTCGCCGCTGTCGGACAAATCAGGCCAGCAGAGCAACATATTTCTCGGGCCGAATGGCGTTGCTGATGCTCAGGTGCGGGTTGTTGATAAGCTGTACGAATCCGATTGGAACAACTTCGCGCCGCAGGTAGGCTTTGCATACACGCCGAAAATGTTCGACAGCAAGGGCGTGATCCGCGGTGGCTTCGGCATCGGCTATAATCGCCTTCCAAATGCAATATTCCTTAATGCGCGCGGCAACCCGCCGTTCTTTGCAAGGTTCGGATTTTGCTGTGCGACGCGGAACAATCCGTTCTTCGGCGGGCGAATCCTATACGCTGTCGGCAGCAGCAATTCGCCAGACAGCTATCCGGCAAATCCCGTTCTCGCTCAGGGAATAAATCCGGCAACGGGCACGCCGTTCGGTGGCGGGGTCGAGATCTACGGCTCGCCGCAGGAATTGCCGAACGCGTATGTTTACCGCTATTCGCTTGAGGGCGAATATGAGCTGCCGTTTAAGCTGGTCGGAACGCTCGGTTATCAGGGAAGCGCCGGTCGCCATTTCGTTCGCATAGTCAACCAGAATTTTATTTATCCGACGGTGAATACCGCCGCATTCAGCGCGGTTTATTTCGCATCACCTGATGTCAACACCAATTACAACGCGATGAACGGCCGGCTGCGTCGGCGTTTCGCCAACGGTTTTCAGATCGATGCGATCTACCGCTGGAGCAAGAGCATAGACACGCTTTCTTACGAAGGACCTGGGTTTGTAACGAACCAGACATTTCCGGTCGATAATGCGACTGAAAAAGGCCCGTCGGATTATGACGTCAGGCACAACTGGGCGGTCTCAGGCCTCTGGGATATTCCGATACTTCGCGGAAATAACACGTGGGTCGGAAAGCTGCTTGGTGGGTGGCAGCTGAACGGCATCTGGACGTATCACACAGGCTTTCCATGGACGCCGAAGATCGGTCCCGGTATTCGCAGCCCGAGCGGTGAGTTTTTCGGCCCGATACGGCCCGTTCGATATATCGGCGGTGAACCGCTCGCGAATACGAACGACAACTTCCTACAGCCGCAGGGAATTTTCCCGGGCGGCGGTGGAACGTATTTTCAGACGACGCTTAATCCCGGTGAACCGACATACTTGAACAATCCGCCGGGCGTTGGGCGTAATGTTTATCGCGGTCCGAAATACCGATCGCTGGATCTGAGCTTGGTTAAGCGATTTCGGCTCGACGGACTGCTTGGAATGCGCGAAGGATCGGGACTGGACCTGCGTGCGAATTTCTTCAATATATTTAACCAGCTAAACCTCGATAACTTCGGTTTCGGGGATGACAGCACTTTCGCTGACCGATCGCAATTCGGCCGAGCCCAGAGGGCGCTTGCCGGACGAACGGCCGAACTGCAGATCAGGTTTAACTTTTGATCGATCCCTCGATTGTGAAAGGGCGTGGAATTATTTTTTCCGCGCCCTTTCGTTTATCATAAAATGTCCTCAGACGATTTGGTAAAGGTGGGCGATCTGACCTTCAAAAACATCTATACCATCTTACTTGCTGTGTTATTGCTGCTGGCGCCGCTTGCGGCCGATGCGAAAGCAGAAGCAGACGGCCGTCTGCGGGTGATGACCTTCAACATTCGCTACAATGAGCCAAAAGACGGCGAGAACGCGTGGCCCAAACGCAAGACAAAAGTCGCGGACGTCATTCGATCTCACAAGGCCGATCTGATCGGAGTTCAAGAGGCGCAGATCGGCCAGCTTCGCGATCTCGAAACGCTGCTGCCTGAATATTCCTGGTGCGGCGTCGGCCGCGCTGATGGCAAAGAAAGCGGCGAATTTTCAGCGATACTATATCGACGATCGAGGTTCAAGCTGATTGAGACTGCTACATTCTGGCTTTCGGAAACACCTGAAAAAGCGGGAAGCTCCGGTTGGGACGCCGCATTTCCGCGGATCGTGACCTGGGCCCGGTTTCGCGATCTAAAGACCAGAATGGAATTTGTCCATTTCAATACGCATTTCGATCATCGCGGTGAAAAAGCCCGGATCGAGAGTGCAAAACTGCTTGTCGAAAGCGTTAAAAGGATCGCTGTTAAGCTGCCCTATGTTGTGACCGGCGATCTTAACGCGAGGGAATCGACTGACATTTACAAAACCTTAACTGACGGCCCGTCGCCCATTCTTATAGACGCCAGATATAAGAGCAAGCACGGACATTTCGGACCGACGTCGACGTTTAACGAATTCAAAGAATTAGTGCCCGGAATGAAGATCGACTATATTTTCGTGAATCCGGGTACCATAGTTTTTGAACATGCCGCACTTGCTGACCGGTGGGACGGGCTGTGGGCATCGGATCATTTACCGGTGTTGGCCGAGATCGAATTCGGCCGATAGCCGCATATTGCCGATCGGGAACAAACTGATGAGATCACCTGTTACTTTTCGCATTGCCGCCGTATTTCTTCTGATCTTCAGCGCCGCTTTGGCTTTTCCGCAGGGAAGACGTGTTTCTGCTCTATCAAATACACGAACGGATACCGCACTTGAACGAAAGATAAATGCTCTTTTGTTAAAGATGACGCTGGCTGAAAAGCTCGGTCAGCTGCAGCAGCTCGACGGCGAGGGCGACGGCAAATACCGCCCTGAACATCTTGAGCTGGCCAGAAAAGGCCTGCTCGGGTCGACGTTGAACGTTCGCGGCGCTCGAATGACGAACGAGCTTCAGCGTGCGGCACTGGAATCGAGACTAAAGATCCCGATCCTGCTTGGATTCGACGTTATTCATGGTTACCGCACTATTTTTCCGGTACCGCTTGGCGAATCGGCAAGCTGGGATCTTTCGCTGATCGAGCAGACGGCCGCCGCCGCCGCCGCCGAATCACGCGCCGCGGGCGTTCATTGGACATTTGCGCCGATGGTCGATATCGCGCACGATCCTCGCTGGGGACGGATCATCGAGGGCGCGGGCGAAGACACTTATCTCGGCTCGCGTATCGCATTTGCACGCGTTCGCGGTTTCCAGGGAACCGACTACAGCCGGCCTGACAAGATCATGGCGACGGCCAAGCACTGGGTCGGTTACGGCGCAGCCGAGGGCGGACGCGATTACAACACAACCAACATCTCTGAACGTGCGTTGCGTGAGGTCTATTTTCCGCCGTTCCATGCCGCGGTCGATGCCGGCGTCGGATCGTTCATGACCTCCTTTAACGATCTTGACGGTGTTCCCGCCACCGGCAATCCATTTGTGTTGAGAGACGTTCTGAGAAAGGAATGGAAATTCGACGGGCTGGTGGTCAGCGATTACACGGCGGTTCTCGAATTGATATTTCACGGCCTGGCAAAGGACGAACCGGCGGCGGCGATGTACGCGCTAAACGCCGGGACCAACATGGAGATGGTCAGCCGTCTCTATAACACATACGGCGAGCAGCTCGTTCGTGACAAAAAGGTGTCGATGGCGGTGATCGACGACGCCGTTAGGAACGTGCTGCGGGTGAAATTCCGTTTAGGACTTTTCGATGGTCCCTTTGCCGATGAGAACCGCGAGCGGGCCGAGGTTTTCAAGCAGGCAAATCGGGACCTTGCGAAAAAAGCTGCCGAGCGTTCTTTCGTGCTGCTGAAGAATGAAAACGATACGCTTCCCTTCAGCAAGTCGACAAAAGAGATCGCGGTCATCGGCGCACTTGCCGCGGACAAGAATGAGATGAACGGAAATTGGTCGGGCGACGGCAAACCGACCGATCCGATAACAGTCATTGAAGCGCTTCGTCAAAAATACCCGCAGGCGAAGATCCGATTCGAGCCCGGCTGCGACCCGGCCTGCGAGAGTAATGCAGGTTTTGCAAAAGCCGTCGAAGCGGCAAAAGATTCAGACATAGCGATACTCGTCGTCGGTGAATCGGCGGCAATGTCGGGCGAGGCATCGTCACGTTCGGACATCGGCCTGCACGGCCGTCAGCTTGATCTGGTCAAAGCCATTCATGCGACAGGTAAGCCGTACGCGGTCGTATTAATGAACGGCCGTCCGCTGACGATAAATTGGCTGGCCGAGAATTCACCGGCGATACTTGAGACATGGTTCGCCGGAACTGAAGCCGGCCCGGCCATAGTCGATACATTGTTCGGCGATGCAAATCCCGGCGGCAAGCTGCCTGTGTCTTTCCCGCGTTCGGTCGGGCAGATACCGATCTACTACAACCATAAAACGACAGGCCGGCCGGTTCTCGAATCTAATAAATACACCTCAAAATATCTCGACATCAGCAATACGCCGCTGTATCCTTTCGGCTATGGATCAAGTTATACGCGATTTCAGCTTGAACATCTGCGGTTGGATAAACTGCAGATCAGGCCGACCGAGAATGTAAAGGTTTCGATAGACGTGACGAACAGCGGCCGCGTCGCCGGCGATGAGGTCGTGCAGCTTTACATTCACTATATTGCAGCCAGCGTCACACGGCCGGTGAGGGAGCTGAAAGGTTTTCAGCGGGTGACGCTGCGGCCGAACGAAATGCGGACGGTCGAATTTACGCTGACGCCGCGCGATCTGGAATTTTTGGGACGCGATCTGAAACGGGTTCTTGAGCCGGGCGAATTCCAGGTCATCGTCGGCACAAGCAGTGACAACGGGCTTCAAAGCATATTTGAGGTTGTCGACCCGATGGCGCGGCCTAGCCAAACGGTGATCGTACCCAACCCGGCGCCGAAACAGCCTGTTCCAACGGTTCAGGTCTCACCCGCCGATGACGCGTTTCTCGAGGACCTGCAAAAAAGGACATTCCAATATTTTTGGGACCAGACCAATCCAAAAAACGGACTAACGCTTGATCGCACCGGAACCGATGGCAAGCGTCTGCCGGCCGGCCAGAACGGTCATAACGTCGCCAGCATCGCGGCATCTGGTTTTGCGCTCAGCGGCTATTGTGTTGCCGCCGACCGCGGCTGGGTGACGCCCGCACTGGCCCGCGAGCGCACGCGAAATACGCTCGATTTTTTTGCCAACCGGGCATTTCATAAAAACGGCTGGTTTTATCATTGGATGGATCATGAGACGGGTGAGCGGCGCTGGAACAGCGAGATCTCATCGATCGATACGGCGGTGCTTTTGGCCGGCATCCTCACCGTCAAGCAATGTTTTTCGGATGATAAAGAAATTGTTCGCATGGCGAACGAGATATATCGCCGCGTTGACTTTAAATGGATGCAGGGCGGCGATCAGCTTTTGCTGTCGCACGGCTGGAAACCCGAAACGGGATTTCTGAAAAGTTACTGGTCTCATTACAGCGAAGATTCGATGCTGTATCTGATGGCGGTCGGTTCGCCGACCCATCCGATATCGCCTGCGTCGTGGTGGGGATGGGAGCGGCCGTGGAATGAATACGAGGGCTATCGCTATATAGGAGCGGTCTCGCCGCTTTTCATTCACCAGTTCTCGCATGCGTGGGTCGACTATCGCAACCTAAGGGAAAGACGTCCGCCGTATGTGAATTATTTTGAGAATTCGGTGAAGGCGACGCGTGCCCAACAGTCGTTCTTTGTGAACGTGTTAAGCCGCGAGTTTCCTAAATACGGCCCAAGACTGTGGGGAATGACGGCGTCAGACAGCCAGCGGGGCTATGTCGCCTGGGGCGCGCCGCCGCGCCATGACCGGACAGATGGATCGGTCGTGCCATATGCCGCGGCCGGCTCGCTAATGTTCACGCCCGACATAAGCCTGCCCACCCTGAGATATATCAAGGACGAGTACGGCGATAAAGTCTATGGCAAATATGGTTTTGCTGACGCCTTCAATCCGCAAAACGGCTGGGTCAATGGAGATGTGATCGGCATCGATCTTGGCATCGCGCTGATGAGTGCCGAAAATCTGCGAAGCGGTAAACTATGGTATTGGTTTATGCAAAATGAAGAGATCCGGCGGGCGATGAAACTCGTGTCGTTGGAAACACAGCCCTG
>JBDTMQ010000435.1:0-2345 GCA_039934155.1 Acidobacteriota bacterium
AGAATAAGTTACGTACAACGTTAGACGGGATTAAACCTGTCTTTTTTTGCTGTTGGACTAATTGTTGGACTAAACGGAGCCGATTTGCAGGAAATTATTGTGTTTTTAGCGTCGCAGGATGTAAATGATTGTCTGGGTCATCGCGACAAGTTGCGATTCTTTCTCTTTCGGGATATTACTAAGCTAATCGAGAAAGGAAGTTTCAAACTTATAGGCGGATGTTCACGAGAAATGAAAACATTATTTTTGATTCTTGCGTTGGCATTCAGTGGGTTCGCTCAAACAAAGGTTGTCTCAAAATATGATAAGTTCAAAGACACTACTTTCGTAAACACTGAGTCCGAAAGTGTGAAACCGTCGAAAAGTAGTCGGATAGTTTCTATATTCGGACTTTCAATGAGCGGAGCTTTTTCCTATCCTGGCGCGACATTGGAAAAGAACGTTGACACGTTTGTACTTTTTTTCCGATCCTCCTCAAGAAGCTGGCAGTATTTAACGAGTAACAACCTTATCATTTTAGCCGATGGAAAGAGCATTGATCTCGGCAAAGCACATCATAAAGGCGATGTGAGCAGCAGTCGCTACAGTACGGGTGTAACCGAGCTAATGAGTTACGTTATTGATCGCGAGACTCTTGAGACGATCGGTAAAGCGACGAAAGTAGAGATGCAGCTTGGTGGGTTCGAGGGTGAGTTCAAAACCGATGACATTGCGTTAATAAATGCCTTGTTAAAGGCTGGGACAAAGTGAGTTACTACCCTTACCGAGCGAGAAATTGTCGGATCGCGTTTGGATTAAAGCGGCCTTCCTTTTCGAGTATCCGGCGATAGCGTTTCGTGAGCCTGCCTTTGTACGTCGTTCGGGCGTGTCGTTTATTAAGAAAATCGCGTCGAAGATCTAGGCAAACGAACGCTTTTGAGAAATTTCGGTAGCGTTTGCTTTCGGTTTGGCCGGAATACATTGCGGTAGGATAAGCAGCTCGCGAAAGGAAATAGTCACCTATCCCGTAAAGCGTCCGGCATCGCATCCCGGTTGCCGGACAAATGAAATACCAGACAAGGCCCTTGCCGAGATTGCTTATCCGGCTTTCGAGTTTTACGCAGTATTCAATCGACCTGGCCGAAGTGTCAGACGGTTGTTTGACGTTATACCGAAGTTCCATCGATCCATTCACCGCGTCTACGTCGAGATTGATCCAGCCGTTAGGCCGTCCGCCGCGTGTCCAATGAAGCGAAGCGCCGCGAACGATCACGCCGGACTTCAGATAGCCTAGCCGTTTAAGGCAAGCGATCGTGATAGTTTTCGTTTCATCGAAACAATCGGGATAAGTCGAAATCTTCGGCAAAGGCTATTTTATAGGCTTAAATTCTAGGCTGTCGGTGTTGAAATCGTACATAACCTTACCAAACCGCCGAGTCATATTTGAACCAGTTGCGCCTTTTTCGCGCATCTGAGCGTGGACGAACAACGCAAGCCATTCCTTTTTGGGATCGTAGCCATTCGCGACAAGTACGTCTAAAGTCGCCTTTGCTATGATCTTAGTTCCTAATTCCACTTCAAGCATACTGCCGGGCATTGTTCGGTAATTTAGATAAACAGTTACCGCATTTTTTTCCCACTTTGAGAAGTCTACGCTTTCCCACTTCTCAGGGAATTTTCCGATCTTATCGAGTATTTGCTTTTGTAACGCTCCTTGCTTTTCAGACTCGAAGATTGAGGGATTCTGCTTTGAAGGTCTGCCTTCGTCGGCCTTCCGAGCGTTCACGCAACCCAGAACGGTAAATAACAGAAACAGGAAAGGGATCGATTTCTTCATAGTACCTACCTATTTACATCAAGTTTGTACGGAATTTCAAACCTAAATTCTTAGGGAATGTAAGGTTTTTATCAACTTTTCCGTTACCAAAAATCTAATGCTCTCTCACCTTCGCGGGAATGGACGGGCTTCGCTTTAGGAATGACAATCGGAATCAACTTTAGCATCACGTCGAGCCGTTCCTTATCGTTCAAGCCGTCGAGCAATCCCGGCAACCGGTCGAGTTCCGTTTCCACAATTAATTTAAGCCGATCCCGAAGGTCGAGCGTCTTCGGAGCCTGTTTCATTTTCGGTTGAGCCTTCATAGTGTTTTTGTTGTTTTCGTCTGAATGAAAAGCCGTCGAGCTTGCCCAAGATCGCGGAAGCGTCGAGCCGTCCGGTCCTTATAAGATAACCGATCGTCTCTGGCAAAACATCGGTTTCTTTTCTAAATTGAGCCGCCAGCTTTTTCGCGTTTTGGTCGAGCATCGTTACTTCCTTTAGTCTATTAAATCCCGAAGGTTGCCAAGGTTGCCAAGTTCTCAATAGG
>JBDTMQ010000436.1:0-5082 GCA_039934155.1 Acidobacteriota bacterium
TAAGACCCGGTCCACGCCGCGAGCGAGAGAGCCGCGTGAGCTTACCGGCCAGATCCGCACCGAGTGGGAACTTCGGACCGGTTGGGTACTTCGCCGCTGGGAGATCGTGAGGACCGAGAACATCTCGATGAAGTACAAAAACCTGCCTAAACCAACCGCCGATAATTCCAACCGCTGATAATCGGGCCGATCCCGAATTGTCCGCTTGACAACGGCACCACTGTCCTCCCCACCGCTTGGTTTTTACGCCGTATCGCAGTTTGATGTAAAATAGTCGTTCGATGACGAGTGTTCACGTGCGTCAATTCGGTTGGGTGCTGTGTCTGATGGTTTCGTTAGCCGTCGGCCATATATCGGCGTGTGCATGCTCGCACCATGCCGAGACAAAAGCCGTCGAGATCATTTGCCCATCGCATCACCAGCCGAAACAAAGGGCCACGTCGAGCGCCGGCGTTTGCGATACAGGCTGTGTTTGCTTTACCGAGCAACAGACGCCCTATATCGCCTCAAAAGCGCCTAACACTCAATTCAAGACCCTTCAGGACGCGACAGGCATCGACGCCCGACACGCCGAACTTAAGTTCGTCGCCGTCCGTTTTATTCCCGAACCTGTGCCTGCCGCGCGACGCCCTTTCCATTCAGCGGTCTTCAGGTCGCTGATGCCCTCACGCGCGCCTCCGCGCCTGTAAATCGCTAAAAACACATCATATTTTATCGTCTTGACCGCCGCCGGGCAGGCGAAATGGCATTGTTTTAACTATACGGAGATCGCAATGAAACGATTGATATTTTTGATGATACTGGCGCTCGCGTTGAGCGTTCAGGCGTTTGCCCACCAGGCGTTTACGCTCGTCAGCAGCGAGAAAAAGAGCGTAAAGGCATCTGAGCTCGCAACGCTCGAAAAGTCCCAGACGATGGGTAAAAAAGAGGCATCCAGCATTACCTTTTCTGAGAATGAGATACGGCTTGTCGTGTTGACCGGCCCCGAGGACGACATGCTTTCGTACCGCATCCAGGGCATCCGCAATCCCACTTTGATCGTTCCGTCAGGAGCAACTCTCAAAGTCCTTTTCGTGAATGTCGACACTGACATGCGGCACGATGTGCGATTTGGACATGTTATGACGGAATTCGGGTCAAACCCCGACACTACCGACACTGCGGGTGCAGAAAAACTTCCGCCCGAGTCAGACGGCACGACGCAGGCTCAGGAACTTGTGCTCAAAGCGAATGAGGATGGAGCTTATAAGTATTTCTGCTCTGTCGGAAGCCATGCGAAAGGCGGGATGTGGGGCAATATTACGGTCGGCATCAAACCCGCCGGTGATATGAAAATGCCGGCCAAAACCCAGCATGTTCATTCGCCGAATGAAGACAAGGCGCCCGAGGTAAAAGCCGACGCGCCGAAAAAGCCTGGCGAGATGCCCGGGATGGATCACGATCATGGCGATAAGGGCATGCAGATGTCGTCGGTAACCAGTATCGGCGATCCGATGCAGCGGGAGAGCTCAGGCACAGCCTGGGCTCCCGATTCCTCGCCGGTCTATGCCAGGATGAAGATGACGGAAAGCGGCGGTATGTGGATGTTCATGGGAACCGCTTTCCTTCGGTACACCGAGATCGGATCGTCGCGTGACGTGTCGGCTGCCGGCAAAGGCAGCCGTGCAAAATTTGACCTTCCGACAATGCTGATGGCGATGTATTCGCATCCGATCGGCAAGGGTTCGCAGTTCGGGTTTCGAGCAATGGCCAGCCTCGATCCCGTATTCGAACAGCGATTCGGCTACCCGCTGCTTTACCAAAGCGGCGAGCAGTTTCGCGGCGAGCCGCTTCACGACCGGCAGCATCCGCATGATCTGATCTCCGAGATGGCGGTTACTTTTTCACGCAAGTTCAGCGATAAAAGCTCGTTTTTTATCTACGCCGGCTATCCCGGCGAGCCCGCTCTCGGGCCGCCGATGTATCTGCACCGCACCTCGGGGATGAACAACCCGGACGCTCCGATAAGTCATCACTGGCAGGATGCGACGCATATCACCTACGGCGTTGTTACAGCTGGATTCTCTTTAGGCAGGGCCAAGATCGAGGCGTCGGCCTTTAACGGTACCGAGCCGAATGAGAACAGGTGGAATTTTGATAAGCCCCGTCTTAATTCGTTCAGTGGCCGCTTTACCATAAATCCGACGAAGAATTTGTCACTTCAGATCTCGCACGGATATTTAAAGAACCCCGAGCCGCTCGAACCTGAGATCCGGATCCTTCGTAAAACGACCGCGTCAGCGATATACAACAAAAAGCTTGACGATGACCGAAACTGGGCTAGCACATTTGTTTGGGGACAAAACTACGCCAACGGCGAGCGTTCTAATTCTTTTCTCTTCGAGAGCAATTATGACTTTTCTGCCAATGCCGTTTTCGGTAGGTTCGAGACCGTCAAAAAAAGCGGACACGATCTTGTTTTAGATCCGCCGCTGGACCATACCAGTTTTTGGGTCTCGGCCTTGTCGGCGGGTTATATTCGCGACATCGTTCATGGTAAAGGGATCGATGTGGGCCTAGGCGGAATGGCAACTCTGAATCACAACCCGGCGGCGCTTGCCGCGGTGTATGGCGGCACCAGACATGGCGGCTGGCAGATCTTTATGCGATTCCGGCCCACGCAGCTTCCGTAGCGTCCCGATAACGCGATAATGGCATAAATCGTGTTTAACCCTGCCGGATAAATTGCTGGATGAAGAAGGAAAGCCCCAAAGACCAAGAGATCAAAGATCGGACATACTGCGAGGCGCGTATCGAGTTTTTTGACTGTCAGCCAATGGCTCTCTTATCGCGGTGTCTCGTTGACGTGACATTCGTGAGACGCCGTCGACGTGTAACCGTTGCACGAAGATCGGTTTTGGTCGAAAAACCCCGGTCGTTAGTGCCGTATCCGATCAACGGAGTAGAGGGCATCGGGATCGGCGTATCAGGCGAGACCGCGATCGTAATTTCCCGTTGAATGGCTGTGCTTCTTTCGCTGTGATCTTGAGCGTCTCTCGTCATGCTTCCTCTTTTATTACGGCCTGTACAACAAACATACGCAAGGCCAGTTTTGTAAATCTTTACCGCAAAAAGTGTTCCACAAAACGGTTTTGGGTTATTTGGCCCCAAAAAAGCTTACCGATATTGAACATTTTACCGCCGCGTAATACCGTAATTAAATGACCGAAGATCGTGTAAAAGACCCCCGGTCGGAGATCGATGAGATCGACGCAAAATTGCTCGGGCTATTGAATCGCCGCGCCGAGATCGCCCTTCGGGTCGGCGCCGCCAAATCAAGCGTCGATGGCTCGTTGTGTGACACGACCCGCGAACGCGAGGTTTTGTCGCGGCTGACGCGTGAAAATAATGGTCCATTCAGCGAGCAGAGCATCGAAAATATCTTTCAGCGGATAATCGATGAGTCGCTGAATCTGCAGCAGCAGCAGTTTCATCGGCCGGCAGCCGGCACCTCAGGCGGAAAGGTAAAAATGGCCGGCCGCTCGCGCGTCGCGTTTCTGGGCGAACGCGGCACCTTTAGCGAAGAGGCGGCTCTCGGTATTTTGGGTGATGACTGTGAGACGGTCTCATTCCCAAATTTTGATTTGTTGTTTCGTGCGATAGCAGATGATAAAGCCGATTATATTCTGACGCCGCTCGAGAACAGTCTGGTCGGATCGGTCCATCGCTGTTACGATCTGTTGCTCAACAGCGATCTGAGCATCGCGGCCGAAGTCATTCTGCCCGTCTCGCATTATCTGGTCGGTTGCGAACCGGCGAGCATTGAAACAATACGCTCGGTCGAATCGCATCCCGCGGCGCTTGCTCAATGCGAACGCTTTTTTGCAGCCTATCCGCACCTGCAGCGCATCGCCGCCGACGACACGGCCGGCAGTGTCCGCCGCGCGGTCGAAGGCAATGACCCGACTCGCGCAGCGATCGGCGGCCGGCGAGCGGCAGCGATCTATGGCGGCAAGATACTGCGGGAGCACATCGAGGACCATACCGAAAATTTCACACGTTTCGCATTGCTGTCGCGCGAGCCCACACAGACGAGCGATGCGGCAAAGGTATCGCTTGTACTGAGACTCAAGCATGAGCCCGGCGCGCTTCATAACGCCCTTCGGCCGTTCGTCCGCCGCGGGATCGATCTGCTCAAGATCGAAAGCCGCCCGGTCAACGAGACGCCGTCTCAATTCTATTTTTATCTGGATGTTCGGGCTCCGGCGATCGAGAACGACCTGACCGGAGCGCTCAAGGATGTCAGCGAGCAGGCCGACGAGTTAAGGCATCTCGGCCGATATCCGACGATCGAAATTCGAAGTGAAGATAAGGCGTAAACTTTGGTCGCGGAAATTTACGACTAATAATAATTTTATATACTACCGATGATCCTGATACTAAAACCTCACGTCGATGCCGGATCACGCGAGTACAAGCGTATCGAAAGCCATCTCGGCAATTTTCAGAATATTGAGATGCGCGTACATCGCGTTCACGGGGCCGCACAGGTACTGACCGAGATATATTTGATCGGCGACACCGCCGCACTTTCGATAGACGAAATGCGCGCGCTGCCCGGCGTCGATCACGTCGTTCGCGTGTCCGAGGAATACCGCGTTCTCGGCCGTCATAAGGACGATCACCGCCCGAACAATTTTTCTTATAACGGCGTCGAATTCAGCCAGGACAATTTGAATGTATTTGCCGGCCTGTGCGCGGTCGATTCGCCGGCCAGTGTCGAATCGATGATGAAAGCGCTCCGCGATCGCGGACAGGTTTGTACACGAATGGGCGCTTTCAAACCGAGGACAAGTCCTTATTCGTTTCAAGGCCATGGCAAAACGTGCCTTCCGTTCGTGTTCGAGCTGGCGGGTAAATACGGGATCAAAGTGATCGCGATGGAGGTCACGCACGAATCGCACGTCGATGAGATCAACGAAGCACTCGCGATAACGGGACAGCCAACAGGCGTGATGCTGCAGATCGGCACGCGGAACACACAGAATTTTGAGCTGCTAAAGATCGTCGGGCGGCAGCAGGAATTTCCGGTCCTGCTCAAAC
>JBDTMQ010000437.1:0-2587 GCA_039934155.1 Acidobacteriota bacterium
ACCTGAAACAGAAGATCGCAGAAGCCTACAGCGAGCTTCTTGTGCTGCGCGCAATCAACATCAGCTTTGTCAGCCGTATCGTGGCTGGTGAAGTTGTCGGCGCAGAGGCAAGCATCTCAAAACAATGCTGGAGCCACTTTCACCAAAACTCCACCAGCGTTATCGCGGAACTTCTCGAAGAAGATTTCTGGTTTCCGCACCAGGACGAACTGGATTGTGATCGGTTCCTTCCTGACTACTTCCATTCGCGCGCGGAAACGATACTCGCGGGAACTTCGGAAACACAAAAGAATTCACTACCTTATAAAGGTGCTCTTGATCTAGGTAATCGATCGCAAATGTGCGAGCGATGCTTGAATTACTGCCGTCGGCGCCAGCAATGTCGTCGTCGAGGGCGATACCGACGAAAATGTTGAGCGCGGCGGCCGCTTCGGCGATCTCGCTAAGAAAACTTCCGTCATCTCGTGCAACCCTTACTCCGCGTTCGAGGGCGGTGTCGATGATCAAAAGAAAAGGTAATTCGCCCGATCTCGCCGCGGCGGCGTGCAGGATCTCTGGGATGGAGTCGCCGGCCGCCGACGCGCTCGGTCCGAGAAATTGCGAAAGTCCGGCCTTGAATTCTTCGAACAGCGTTGCGGCAGTGCCCCGTCGAACGTACGCGATCTGGTAATGCCGGCGAAGAAGGCGTTGAGCGCTGGCGGAAACATGAGCGTCCGTTACGTTCAGACGCAGTTCCGGATTCGAAACGATCGCCGCAAGTGTTGCCAGAAAATGACTTTTACCTACGCCCCTGTATCCGGCCAGCGCTCTTGCCGCACCCGAACCGGGCTTAACGTCCACAATGGCATCCAGCCATTTGGCCATTAATTCGGATGTACCGTCGGTAAAATGATAGGTTGCCAGCGTCTGAGCCGGTTCGGAAGTAAAATCGATCAGGCTTTCATAAACCCGGACATCGACGATGTCTTTGACTTTTTCCTGTAAACGCTTCATTACGGTCAATTGTGGTTAACCTTTTGGTTATCTTTGGGACAGATGGTCGTGTATATTGTCGAACGCGGTGCGGCGGATGATCTGTAATGCGTCCCGAGCGGACGTAGTGCCTATTTTAACAGTTTCGTGTACCAAATAAAAGATATTTGATCTAGCGCCGGTTCCGGGATTCCCGCATCAGTTTTTTCGACTAACGTCACAACTTTTAAAGCGATTCGTGCATCATAAACTTGATTGTTTTCAGCAGAAATAATGTATTAAGATGAATTTTATCCGACAGGGTGAGTTGGAGGAAGCTGATGCGTAGAAGTTTCGTTCAGAAATATTGTTCGTTCCTGGTTTTAGGGGCATTTTGGATGGGAATGCTCGGCGTCGCCTCGCTGCCGGCCGCTGGCCAGACTCCAGACACCTCAAACGCGAAGAAGCAGAAGAAAGCAGATAAGTCCGACAAGAAGGTTCAGGACACGGGGTCCAAAGACGATCCAAAGGTTCAGGCTCAGACAGACAGCAGAAAGCCGCTTTCGTCTAAGGAAGATCCGACCCAGATCGGCAAACGAAAGATCAACAGCGGTACTGACAAGTTTTTTGGCTGGCTCGGCGGGTCGCAGGAAAAAGAAATGGCGATCGGACGGCAATTGGCCCTCGAGTTCGAGCAGCAGGCTAAAATGGTCGACGATCCGATGATCACCGAGTATGTTAATCGGGTCGGTCAAAATGTTGTCCTTCATTCCGATGCGAAGATCCCATTCGCGATCAAGGTCGTTGACAGCGACGAAGTGAACGCTTTTGCACTTCCCGGTGGATTTTTCTTCGTGAATAAAGGGCTTATCCTGGCAGCTGATAACGAAGCCGAATTGGCAGGCGTGATGGCGCATGAGATCGCTCATGTTGCCGCGAGGCACGCGATGGAGAATCAAGGCAAGCTGCAGGCGATCAATTACGGTCTTTTGGCGACGATAATATTCGGGGGCGGAATCGCAAGTACAGTGGCACAAAACGCCGGCGGATTCGGCCAGCTTCTGAGCTTTCTTCAGTTCAGCAGAAATGCCGAGACCGAGGCCGACGACCTGGGCGTTCAATATTTGTATGCTTCAGGATACGATCCGACGGCGATGTCGACCATGTTCGAGAAACTTGCGTCAAAGAACAAAAAGAAGCCGGGTACGATCTCGAAGATATTCGCAACACACCCGCAATCTGTTGACCGTCGCGACGCAAGTCTCGCTCTTGTAGCGCGATTCCCGGAAAAGGAAGAGTACATAATCAGTACTTCGGAATTTCAACGGGTCAAGGCCCGTTTGTTAAAGACGACCAATGCGCGGGCTGGAGTTACGACCGATATTGATGAAGGCGAGCCAGGAAGGCCGACGCTCAAACGGCGCCAGCCTGAATCGACCGATCCGGCGTCATCTGATCCGGACGGAAGCTCAAGCTCGTCCGACGGTCCGCCTCAGTTAAAGCGAAAAGGTGAGGAGCCCGCTCCGTCGCCTACACCCAAACCGTAAGTCCACAAAAAAGGGCGGCTCTGACAGCCGCCTTTTTATTTCGCATGTTTCTTCAGCTTTTCCCGCAGGCGATTCGCATCGGTGAGATC
>JBDTMQ010000438.1:0-9949 GCA_039934155.1 Acidobacteriota bacterium
TACGGGCTCGGTTAACGTTCTCGACAGTAACGACCTCTCCCGGTATAACGGTTTGGAGTTGATTGTCAAGCGGCGCCTGACCAGCGGGATCGGATATCAAATTTCCTACACGTATTCGGTTTCCAAAGATACACGCTCGTTCGACCCGACTTTCACAACGGTTTCGCGAGCAAATAATCAGTCGGCTTCGAGTACGCCATTCGACATCAACAACCGAAACCTGAATTATGCGTGGTCGGATTTCGATCGCCGACATGTCCTTCAGGCAACCTATGTTGCCGAGATCCCGATCGGCCGAGGAAAAGCTCTGCTCGGTGACATTCCGAGGCCGCTCGACTGGATTATCGGAGGATGGCAACTGGCAGGAACTTTCCTTTGGGCGTCCGGGAGGCCGTTTACCGTTTACTCGGGTCTGAACTCGTTAAGCAACGTAAACCAGTCGTTCGCAAATTGTAATGACTGCCCGCGGGACTTGGGCGGGCTAGTCGAACGCGAAGGAACCTGGTGGTGGTTTAGCGAAGAGGCAGCAGCGAAGTTTTCCCAACCGCTGCCCGGCGAACTCGGAAATACGGGACGGAACTATTTCATCGCTCCCCGAACGTTCCAGACCGACGCTTCGTTATCTAAAAAACTTAGATTCACGGAACGGTACAGCCTCGATCTTCGGGTTGACGCTAAGAACCTTACGAACAACGCGTCGTTCGGAATTCCTACCGCGACCCAGAACTCCGGGACGTTCGGGCGAATTCGCACGGCCGTGACTAGCGCCTCGAGAAGGATCCAGATCTCGGCCAAGTTTAATTTCTAAATTGTTTCATCAAGACATAAGGTTCTGCGGTCGAAATATCGCAGAACCTTTTTTATTTTGTCAGGGCAACTGATGATATCCGGCAGGCATCACTTTAAACGGGTCAGGAAGCCTCAGCCGAAATCAGATATTTTGCTCGGCGCATAGTCTTTCTAATTCCTCCTGTTTCTACCTTCCCGCTGAGTATGCGACTCAGCGGGTTTTTTGTTTTCGGGATAACTGAAGGGTGTTTTCGGCCCTTTTCGCGAGGTCCGCCGCATTGGGAAGGGTATTGACGGCCATTGCCGTCTGCCGGCTTTTCAGATTTTGCCACTTTTCAGCCGCAAGAGAACCTTTAGCAGCGAGGATCAGGTTAAACCGGATGCGGTCGACAATGTATTGTTTTTCAGAGATCAGGGCCGAGTGCGAAATGTTCCAGCCGCTCTGTGTAAATCTTTCGAAAGCTGAAGCGATCGCTTCAGGGTTGTCGACCGGGATCGCCGGTCGCGAACCGCTTCCACCGACCAGTTCACGACAGAAAAAGAATATCGGGTCGGCAAGCCGCAGCCGGTCGGCGCCCGGCCCATCGTTCGCCACCGCGACATCGGGCGTGATGCCGTCGCCGCCGTAAACTTTACGATGGGTCACCGTCTCGGCCGCTGTTTCGGGGATCTTATTTTCGGAATTTCCCTGACGGCGGTGGTTGTAATAATCATAAAGGCTGCCGTCGGAGTAATCACGCTGGATCGACCGGCCGGACGGGGTGAAATATTTCGCGGTGGTCAGCGTAAGACCGGTCCCGAGCGGAAGATTGAGCACGCTTTGCACCAGGCCCTTGCCAAAAGTGCGGCTGCCGACGATCATAGCCCGGTCATTGTCCTGCAGTGCGCCGGCGACGACCTCAGAGGCCGAAGCGCTGTCCTGGTCGACCAAAACGACCAGAGGCATCGATTCAGGCAACCGGTTCGCCGAACGCCAGACGCGGTTGTCGATCGCGCTTCGCCCGCGTTGGCTGACGATCAAATTGCCCGCGGGTAAAAACTTTTCGGCTATTTTGACGGCCTGTTCGAGAATGCCGCCGGGGTTTCCTCGAAGGTCGAGCACAAGCGATCTTAGTCCGCTCCGTTTCAAGTTACGCATCGCCTGATCAAACTCGTCCGATGTTGTGAAATTAAAGCCATTCGTCAGACCGATGTAGCCGACGCCGGGCTGCAGCATATACGCGTCGGCGATCGACGGCTGGGCGATCCTGCCCCGGCGAAGCGAGATCATTTCGCTGCGGCCCGACGCTGCACGAATAACGCCTAATTTCACTGTCGACCCGCTGCGACCCCGAACGAGGTCGCGGACCTCTTCTGAATCCTTCCCGCTGACCGCCCGGCTGTCAACCGAAAATATCTTGTCGCCAAAGGCCAGTCCCGCGGCGGCGGCGGCCGAACCGGGCGTCGACGCTATCACGAATGTATCGATCGTCCCCTCGCGCTCGTAATTTACGATCGTCGCTCCGATGCCGAAATATTCGCTCTGCTGTTCTTCGAGCAATTCGCGGTATTCGTCGGCGTCGAAAAAATTCGAGTGCGGGTCCAGCGAACGCAGCATTTCGTCGATCGCTGATCGCATGATAACAGCCCCGTCGATATTGCTATTCCCCGCGTAATTACGACCAATAACGGCAAGCGCCTCTTCGAGATCCGCGGCGATTCTGCTTCGGGTCGGTGAGGCTGCGGGTCGTTCACCTGATGCACCTTGGGCCGAGCCCGAGGCGGTGAACGAAGTGCCGCGATCGAGCTTGAATGGGTCCGTGTGGTTAAATTGCGAGACTACCGGGGCCGGTGCTTGTGCGTACGATGCCGCCGCAATTACATACGACAGGACAAGAAATCTGAATGTTGCCGTCAGTTTCATACAGTTCGCCGGTATAGCCTGGCCGGCGTCGCACATGCCCGAAAAGTATTTGGCGAATGATACAAAAGTATAACGCCGCATTGCAAGACAATTGCGTTACCCGGCAGGGTATATCCGTAGTTTGTTTGACGAACAACACGCTTAATCGCGACAGATTTCCATAATCGGAAGCCCGGTCGGCCTGCAATTTGCCAAGTTCGGCAATTTGAGTAGAATTTATCTATGCCTAAATCAGAAAACGGCGATCTTAGCGAGAAATTTCAAAGACTTGTCGAGTCGGTGGATGTGGCGAATCTCCTGACCGAACCGCTGATCAGCTCGATCGAGGAGCTGCTTAGGATCTCAGCCGTCGAGATTAAGTCCGGCGAAGCCTCGGTTCTCGTGCTCGACAGCGAGAACGGTGACGGCGATCTTCGGTTTTTGGCAGCCATCGGCGAGGTAGCCGAACAGCTGATGGATGTTCGCGTTCCGGCCGGGAAGGGCATCGCCGGGTTCGTCCTGTCATCGGGGCAGCCGATGGCCGTCTCGGATGTCGGCGAGGAGCAGAGTTTTTACGCCGAGGTAGATAAAACGACCGGCTATTCGACCCAATCGATCCTCGCGACACCCTTGCGGCATCGGGGCGAGGTGATCGGCGTTCTCGAGTACATCAACCGCCGCGGCGAACCGCCATTCGAACCATTTACGCCTGCCGAAATGGATAAGGCCGCCGTTTATGCCGAAGCTGTCGCATCGCTTGTGAACGCTTACGAGTCAGCAAGAATGTTCCGCGCACTGGGCGAAAAGACGGTTGCGGCCGATTCGGATCTGGATGTCGGGGCCATCCGTGAATGGCTGCAGCAGCTTCGGAGCTCGCCCGAACATAAAGAAATGATGGACCTTGCGGTCCTTGTACGCGAGATCGCCAGCCGCGGCAAGGCCGAACGCCAGATGTGCCGCGAGATCCTCGAATCGATCCTTAAATACTCTGAAGACAAATCGGACATAAGCTTCTTAAGCCTTTAAAAAGTTCATGGGTTATGACTTATATTCCTGCCGCTGACACAACCGCTCTGACCGGACGTGCCGGAGTCTTCCGTCTCGATGACGACTGGCGCGATGCCAGGGGCCGGGGCGTAAGCGTTGCGATAATTGACAGCGGAATCGATGTCGAACATCCCGATCTTGCCTCTAAGATCAGAGAGTCGGTCGAGGCGCGGCTCGAAAATAAAAAAGTTGTTTTCGATCCGAGCACGGCGGGTGATTCGGCGGGACACGGCACGGCCTGCGCGGGAATAATCGCGGGAATTGCGCCGGACACCGAGATCTACAGCATAAAGGTGCTCGGTGCCGGCGGCCTCGGCGACGGACAGGCATTCCTTGCCGGTCTCGAATACGCGATCAAAAAGCGGTTTCGGGTCATAAATCTCAGTCTCGGAACAACCAAACCTCAATTCTTTGCTCCGCTGCATGACCTTCTCGACCGCGCTTATCAGGCCGGGTGTATCGTCGTAGCTGCGGCCAATAACCTTCCTCAGCCCAGTTTTCCGTCGGTGTTTTCGTCATCGCTGATATCCGTCATCAAAAGCGATGAAAAAGACCCGCTCAATTTTGGATTCCGTTATGGAGAGGTGATCGAATTGACCGCTCCCGGCGTCAACATCCGCACTGCCTGGCCCGGCAAAAGCTATCGCAATCTAACGGGCAACAGCTTTGCATGCCCGCATATTGTGGCGGTCATCGCATTGATCCTCGAAAGACATCCCGAGCTGACTCCGTTTCAGGTCAAATCGGCACTTTACGGCATCGCCAAAGAGAATCAGGACTCGATGCCGACCCAGGAGCTGTAGCGAAACCTCTCATGTTGATAAATCGCCAGCGAGATTTTTGCTTTTTGCCGGTCAAAATGTTTTGATAAATTCAGTCTAAATATACGGCCCGGAAAGGCCTTATCGTTCTTTTCCGGCAACTGGAAATATGTCAGAAACCTTTTCGCTTCCGCCTTTGGAGATCGAACAATACAAGCTCGAGAATGGACTTCGCGTTGTGCTTAACCATGACGCCTCGATACCGGTCGTTGCGCTCGCCGTTTATTACGACGTCGGTTCGCGGAACGAGCGGCCGGGCAAGAGCGGCTTTGCACATCTTTTCGAGCACATGATGTTCCAGGGCTCTGAGAACGTTCCGAAAGCCGGCCACTTTCAACACATCATGAAAGCGGGGGGGACGATGAACGGCACGACCTCGAGCGAGCGCACGAATTATTTCGAGACACTGCCGGCCAATCAATTGCCGCTTGCGTTATGGCTCGAATCCGACCGCATGCGGTCGCTTGCCGTAACCCAGGCAAATCTCGACAATCAGCGCGAAGCGGTGAAAGAAGAAAAGAGGCTGAGATATGACAATCAGCCGTACGGGCAAATATTCGACCTGATCAGCGAGATGATCTTCACAAATTTTGGGAACGCTCACTCCACGATCGGCTCAATGGAAGACCTGGACAATGCGTCGGTCGAGGACGTACAAGAATTCTTTCGCATTTACTACGCTCCGAATAACGCCGTATTGGTCATCTCCGGTGCATTTGAGGCCGATACAGCGAAGCAGCTTGTAAAAACATATTTCGGCGATATCCCTTCTCAGCCGATCCCGGCACAGGTCGATGTCGAAGAGAATGGTGAGGTCGCAAACAAATATAAGAGTTGGGAAGACAAACTTGCCCCTTTCCCGGCTTTCCTGCTCGGCTGGAAGATACCAAAGCGTCGATCGACCGAGTTCAATTCGCTTTATTTGGCAGGAAAACTTTTATACGACGGCGATAGCTCTCGGCTCTATCAAAAACTGGTGAAAGGGGACGAGTCGGTGATACAGCTTTTTGGCTTTACCGACGAGCGGCGTGGCCCGTCGGGTATCTTTGTCGGTGCTATTCCAAAACCGGAGATGGATCTGAGTGTGATCCGCGACGTTATCATGCGCGAGATCAGGAGCATTGCCACCGACGGGCCGACTCCCGATGAAATGCAAAAGCTGCATAATCAGTTGATCAACGATTCGGTGCGAATGCGTCAATCATCGATGAATCGGGCCCAGCAGATCGCCGAATTCACACTGTATGACGGCGATGCCGACTTGATAAATAAAGAGCTCGAAGAACTATTGGCGATAACACCAGCCCAGATCAGGGCTGCCGCCGATACATTTCTTAATAACGAAAACCGGTCGCTGCTCGACATCGTTCCGGCTGGAAAAGGTTGATCCATTGTCTGTTATGACGCAAACATCGTTGAAAACAGCCCCGGAACCGCTGGCGCCGATACCGTTCCATTTGTCCGAACCGTTTGAAACGCGGCTTAAAAACGGCCTTCGCATCGTGCTCTGCGAGAACGATCGGCTTCCGTTGATAAATTTCAGGCTTGCATTCTATTCCGGCGACGCGGACGAACCGTCGGACGCTATCGGTTTGACGTCGGCGGTCGCGGCGCTGCTGACAGAGGGAACCGAAAATTACTCGAGCCGTGAACTTGCTGAAAAGGTCGACCGTCTCGGAGCCCACCTGTCGGCGAATTCGTCCGAAGATTTCCTCGTTATTGCCGCCTCGGCGCTCGCTATGTACGAAGCCGATCTGATCGATCTTTTGGCAGAAGTTTTGTTTCGTCCCACCTTTCCCGAAAGCGAGCTTTCGCTTTATAAGCGGAACACGATCGAAAATCTCAAATTTCAGCGTTCTCAGCCCAACTTTCTTGCAAATGAACAGGTCGGCCGAATTCTGTATGGCGAGCATCCGTATGCGACCATCTCGCCGTCGCCCGACGATATTGAAAAACTCAAACGCCAAAGTTTGCAGGAGCATCACGCCTCGTCGCTTGTGCCGAACAACGCCGTGCTGATCGTAGTCGGCGACTTTGAGCAAGATCAATTGCTCGCCAAACTCGAGGAAGTTTTCGACCGGCACTGGCCGAAAGGTGAGCCGCCGAAGCGTGAATTCGATACGCCCCCCGATCGCTCGGCGGTGACGATCACGATCGTCGATCGACCCGGTTCAGCACAAGCGAATATTGTTCTCTCGAACCTTGCGGCAAAAAGAAACGATCCGGATTATTTTGCCGCTGTCGTGATGAATCAGGTGCTGGGCGCAGGCGCCTCGTCGCGGGTTTTCATGAACCTGCGGGAAGAAAAGGGATATACGTACGGCGCTTACACGCGGCTCAATATGAAAAAGCTCGCGGGCGATTTTGAAGCGACCGCCGAAGTGCGGACAGCCGTCACAGGCGATTCTATTAGGGAATTTTTGTACGAACTCAAAAGGATACGTGAAACGCCTGTCTCTGAAGACGAGCTTGCCGACGCCAAGAACTTTTTGAAGGGCGTCTTTCCGATCCGCGCTGAGACGCAGGAAGGCCTGACGAATCTGATCGTCAACCAGCAGTTGTACGGTCTTCCGCAGGATTATCTTCAAACTTATCGAGAGAATATCGACGCCGTCACGGCCGACGACGTTCAGTGGGCCGCGGCAAAGTTGATCCAGCCTGAGAAATTGGCGTTTGTGATCGTCGGGGACGGTCGCGAGATCCTTGCACAGACGTCTGAATTTGCGTCGGATATCGAGATCTATGACACTGAAGGGACTAAAAAAGATATGGCAGAACTTACAGCCGAACCGGCAGCACCGGCGTCAGATCTATCGGGAAAGTGGAGCTTGAGTCTGGATTTTCAGGGCCAGAAAGTTCCGGTTACGCTGAAAATCGAGCAGGAAGGCGCTGTCGTCACGGGAACCCTTGACACCATTCTCGGAAGCGGAACGATCTCAGGCGGCCGTGTCACCGGCAACAAACTAACAGCGACGGCCACGACCGAAATGCAGGGAGAGGCGGTCGAATTCACGATCAATGCCGAGGTCGAAAGCGACTCGATCACGGGTACGATCACCGCGCCCATCGTACCCAATGCGTTGCCATTTACGGGGACACGCGACAATTAGACCTTCAGTCGACCTTATTACAGTGCGCCGCGACGATCTGCCAACGTCCGTCAATCAAGGCGGTCACGACCGTATACTGTAATTTTGTCCCGGCAAAGCCGCCGGCCGCCGGCGTTCTAAAAATATAGACGGCCGTTTCGTCGATCTTTATCCATACGGAATTATCTTTTTCGGGTTCGTCGAGCGCCGATGCGACAGCGGCGGATGCTGTTTTTCCCGAAAGGACCTCGCCGGCGGCATTTGTAAATACAAAACCAGACGCAAAGGCCCGCGTTCGTGCGGCCACAACGGCCGCCAGATCCGGATCGTTGTCGGCACGCAGCGTTTTATCCGGTAATAGCTGACTGCCGAGGGCCTCGACTGCCGGATGCAGCGGCGCCCACGGCATCGGTCGGCACTGGAAGGTGACAGCGTGGCTAACAAAGAGCCTCCACGACCCGCCCTCATTTCTCCAGACATCCGTCACCTGATAACGCGTCTGGCAACGGCGGTCGCCATATCGCCAGCTGTTTAGTTTTGAAGAAGTGGCGATAGCGGTCTTACCAAAGATGTGTGTCTTTATATTTTCGGAGGTGAAAGCCAGGGTCTCGTAATCGAGCCGCTTGCCGCTCTCGGCCACCGCAGCGTCGTATTTCGTGATCGCGATAAGCTGTGCTTTTGCGTTGTAGATCGGACGGGTCTTGATGCTTATGAATCGATCAGAATAGATTCGTTCGAAAGGACGGAAGTCGTGCGCGACGAATGCCCGGTTCGCCTCGTCGGTCATCTGCCTGATCTCGGTCTCAGCGGCCGCCGACGGGGCCTGAGCCCAGATCAGTCCCGACAGCGAGAACAGCAAAGCCGATACCGAGATTTTCGCGATCATTGTGAAACACCATGGGCCGATCAAGTATCGGGCGTTATCCTTACGACCTTAGAAAATTCGTCTCCACTGCGAGCTCAGAGAATCCCTCGGGCGTGACGTTATGCATCCGATAGAGAAGGGAATCGGTCCCCGACGTCATTTCGGTCCGCCAGCCCCAATCCGGATTATCGGGTACCGAATATTTTCCCTCGACCGTAAGAGTTTCGCCCTCGACCGAGCCATTGCACAGCATCAATACGTTTGCCGAATGCCAGGAATCTGTCCACACGGCTTGCGCTGAGGAAGACTTGGGGTCGGATCCGAATATCAACAGGCCCTGCTGTGGCTTTCCCTCGTACGTCCAGGTGTATTCGACCCGCAGAAATTGCCCGCTGCAGATCTCGCTTATTACAGCCTTTGACCCTGATTCCTTAATGGGCTCGGGCATCCAAGGGACATGTAACACGTTCGTTCCGGACCAATCTCCCACCGATCCGGCAAAAGCCTCAGGGACTGCCATTGTGCCGTTCTCCCTTTATTAGACAGTTCAAACTCGAATTTTCGGAATTTTAGCACGAAAGCCCCGAGCCGGTAAACGATCTTGCAGATCGAGCGTCGGTTCGGGGCTGTGTCGAGGGGAGTTTTGAGCTGTGAGTGAGGTTAGCCGACGGCATCGGACCATCGGCACGGGTTGTTTCACAACTCAAAACATTTGAGGATCAGGTTATCAACCGGCCTTGCGAAAAGTGACCTTGGCGGGCGAGCCGGTATTTTTCTGCATGTCCTGTAGATGTTGGATCAGTGACGAGGCCGCGCGCTTTGAAAGTTCGTCGGTCGTGCACTGCATAAGGGTTCCGCAAGTTTCATTGGGGTCAACGCCGATCTCGCGTGCGATCGCCCTGATCATACCGAGCTGCTTGGCGGTCACAAGGTCGGAAAGGCTCTTGGCAACGGGTTCGTCAGGGAAGCCGTCGTCGTCAGCCGCCGATGGCGAACCTTCGCGTTCGATAGCATCGGACTCCTTCTTATACAGGTCACGGGCAATTCCGAATTTGACCGCAGCCCGTTTCAGGGCGTCGTGTTCAGCTTTTTTGATGCCCATTTCGTTTTGAGCGACACCGGTCCCGATGCCCTCGCGAGTGACGCCGTCGATCGTGATCGCGACAGTCACCGTCATCAGGTCTCCGATCTGGCGAATGTCCTTTACGGTATGGGCCCAATTAGGCGCCGAGTCGTCCAAAATGTCGGCGACAGTATGCCATTCGACATAATCTACCATCTGGACATTCCCGTTACGGTCGCGCCAGCCCTCGCGCTGTTTTACAAGCCGCGGGTCCACGTGTCGCCGTAGTTTCCTAAGGGTCGAGGTGAAATCCAGAACGTTATTCGCGTTCCCTGGGTGGTTCTCGACCGCCTCTTCATTTACTTCTTCAACTTCCTTAAGATCGTTCGTTTT
>JBDTMQ010000439.1:0-5328 GCA_039934155.1 Acidobacteriota bacterium
GTCAAATGTACATTTGCCTCGGCGACACCGTGCCGGCTTCTGGCAGTGTCGAGCTGTGCACGCGCCTGTTCGAGTCGTACCTGCAGTTCCGAAGGATCCAGCTCGACCAACAGATCGCACTTATGCACAAACTGATTCGACCGCACGTTCACTTTTGCCACATAGGCCGATACCTTTGGGCTGACCTGGACGATGTCACCGTCTAGAAAAGCGTCGTCAGTTGATTCGAATTGCCATTCGTAATCCCAATAAACGCCGCCAGCGATTATGCCGACAACGAGAACGGCGGCGCCGATCATCATTAACCGGCGCCGCTTTCCGCCATTCTTACCTTTTGGTTCGAGATCTGTTTCGGTTGGTTCGCGATACTGCTCGTCGAGCTGCTCGCCGGCCTCGTTTTCGGGATCGCCGCTGCCGGGAATTTCTTCACTCATTAATTTCTATAAAATCTAGTAAGTAAGTAATCACTTACTTCATAAAATTCGGCCGAATTTGTCACTTTTGCAGGATGATTTCGTACCCGGCCTGCTGCTGATTACAGTTAGATCTTCTTTTTGTTAGGATTGACGTTCGCAGACGTTTGAAAATGATGATCGAAAAAATTACAGAATCGCGCTTGCCGAACGGGCTTGCGGTCATTACCGACCAGATGTCGGGCGTTCGCTCGGTGACGCTTGGGTTTTTTTTCCGGGTCGGGTCCCGGCACGAACCTGACGAATTGAACGGCATTTCGCATTTTATCGAGCACACAGTTTTTAAGGGCACCGGTCGGCGGTCGGCGATGCAGATCGCTACCGAACAGGATCGACTTGGCGGCGGTCTCGAAGCGTTCACAACACACGAAGAAACCGGATTCGCCGTTAAAGTGATCGACGATCAGCTGCCGGCCGCATTCGATCTGATCGCGGATATGCTGCGAGATCCCAAATTCGACCCGACAGATTTGAAGAGCGAGCAGCGTGTGATCATCGAAGAGATAAAAATGGTGGATGATTCGCCAGAAGAAAAGCTCGGCGAGATATTCAGCACCGCGTTTTTCCCAGGCCACCCGCTCGGTCTGAACATCACCGGCACGCCAAGAAACGTCAAGACCTTTGACCAGGCGACGACCCGGAACTATCACGATCATGCATATTTACCGGCAAATCTCGTGATCGCCGCAGCGGGAAACGTCGACCATCGTGAGATCGTCGAAATGGCGGCGCAATCCTTTGGCGGCGGCGCCAATGGACGTCGTCGACGGTTCAGCACCCGGCGGCCGAAACCTGCGGCGCCGGTCATCGTTAAACAGAACAAAAATCTCGAACAAGCACATCTTGTTCTGGCGACGCCTTTTGTTTCCGCTGCCGACCGAACGCGGTATGCCGCCGATCTGTTGGCAAATATCCTCGGCGGCGGTTCGTCAAGTCGTTTGTGGCAAAAGATCCGCGAGGACCGCGGCCTCGCGTACAACGTCGGCGCGAGTGCGATAATGTATCGGGATTGCGGGATCTTTTCGGTTTTTGCCGGGACGTCTCCGGACAAGGCTGTCGAAGCGGTTGAGATCATTGTCAAAGAACTCGCCCAGATCGTCCGGGACGGCATAACCGACGACGAACTTGACCTTGTAAAGGATCAGGCACGCGCGGGAATATTGCTCGACCTCGAAGATTCGGCAGCCAGAGGGGCCGCACTTGCACAATGCGAAATGATCTTTGGCCGTCAGATCTCGCCGGAAGAGACGATCGAGGGTCTAATGGCGGTCACGCCTCGGGACGTTCGGGCGATCGCCAGAAAGTTTTTCCGGACGGATAAACTGGCATTTGCCGCCCTGGGCGATCTCGATCGAAGATCGTTTCCCCGTCGCCTTTTCGAGATCGACGCAAAATGACGAATGGCAAAATAACGTGCAATCGCGGCAGAGAAAATGCGTTCTAACAGTAGGGCCGAATGATCGGCCCAGGCTAAAAAGGGAGAATTATGAAGATCGTCTTTACTTTGTTATTGTTCGTCACTTTCACGGCTTCGGCTTTCGCTGCCGTACGGCAGGACCGCAGGATCATCGTTCAGGTCGAAAAGGAAAAAAGCGTCTCTGGAATGCCGCTGAAGATCAAGTTCGTGAAAATGGTCGAGGATTCACGATGCCCGAAGGACGTTAACTGCGTTTGGGCCGGCAACGCCAAAATAACGGTAAGGGTCACGAAAAACGGCCGCACTTCACTGCTTGAGCTGAATTCAAATATGGGTGAGCCGCCGGAGTTCGACGGTTATCGATTCACGCTTATTAAGCTTACTCCCGAACCGGCGTCCAATATACGCATCAACCCAAGCGGCTATATGGCCACGATCTCGGTCCAAAAAGTAAAACGCAGCTATTGACCTTACTGCAGGCGGGCCGGGGCGGCAGGCTTTTTTATTAGGTTGCGGGCCGTTTGACATCTTTCCGGGTCGGCGAAATTGTATTCGACCGTTTCGGCAACATTTATCATCTGCCCATCCTGCCGGGCAGGCAGAAAACGTATCATTTTCGCGGCCCTGATCGCTTCAGGCGTCAGGCCGCCGGGCAGACCTTCGATCACCTCGATCGTACCGATACGCCCGCCGGCAAGAAATCTGACTTTTAACACGACCTTTCCGTAGATTCGGGCTTTGGTCGCGGCCGGCGTTCCATCGGCCTTTGGCATCTCGAATATCTTTAAGGGTTTACGCCCCGACAGCTCGGTGGCGGATACTTCGCCGTAATTTCCTTCGACACAGCGTTCCGGTTTTATCGTATCGTCGGCTAAAAGAATATTCGGAAAAGAAAAAAGCGCGACTACCACAATTACCAGTGAAAATCGTCGGATGTGGCTTGGCACTTTCATCTTAAACTCCCTTCCCTGACAGCGCTGGTCGGCACATCACAACACGCAAAGCCGAAAACGCCCGTATAGGTTCGAGACGCTTCGGCGGCCTCAGGTTTGCATTATTATTTTGTAGAAAGGACGACGAATTAGCGAAGAAGCCAGGGATCGGACAGCCAAAGTACAGCCAGGACCAGAATAAGATAAGGGACCAGGATCGCGGCGCCAGGGTAATCTTTAGCAATACGCTGCCCGGCAAAAAGTGCGACGATAGCGGCGGCGGCGATGGCGGCTCCGGCAAAGATGACCGTCGTCTTGCCGGAAACAAAAAAATATATGATGCCTGCCGCTAAGACAATTCCCGCCGCGAGTTCTAAAAAAGTAATGGTCGCCGTCAGCACGGGAACCAGCGGCGCCATGAACGTTTTCTGGAAATGTTCGGTCAGATAACTGAGATTGCCTTGCCAGTCAAATACTTTGTCCAGCCCGGACTGAATGAACAGAACGCTCAGCAGCAGGGCACCGAACAAGGCCGGAAGATTTTTGGCGATCTCTTCGAAATTCATTTCAGGATTCAGCCCGCGGCAGATCCAGCCTTTGCCTGGCGTCGCATCAGGGCCTCGATCTCGTCCGGATCTTTCGGGACTTTTGCGGTCAGGTTGCGGTTGCCGTCGGCCGTGACCAAAACGTCGTCTTCGATCCTGACGCCGATCCCGCGATATTTAGCGGGAGCGGACTTATCGTCCGGCGGAATATACAGCCCCGGCTCGACCGTCAAAACCATGCCCGGTGCAAATGGGCGCGAATTTTTCGCCGTCTGATCTGTAAAATAGCGACCCGCATCATGCACGTCGAGGCCCAAGTAGTGACCGACGCCGTGCATGTAGTACTTCATAAAAGCTTTCTTCTTTATGAGTTCCTGCGTTTTTCCTTTTAACAGGCCCAGCTTTTTCATTCCCTCGGTCAGCAGCTCGATCGAAAGCTCGTGTCTCGCCTTTACCGTATTGCCGGTTCTCGTCGCCTCGATACACTGGTTTTGAACGTCGAGCACGACGTCGTAAACCTCCCGCTGGGCCGGCGTAAATTTACCGTTGATCGGAAATGTTCGTGTGATGTCCGACGCATAGCCCTGATACTCGGCACCGGCATCGATAAGGATCAGGTCGCCGTCCTTGAGCGGCATATTATTTTCGACATAGTGAAGGATCGTAGCGTTATCGCCGCCGCCGATTATCGAGTTGTATGCAACGCCATTGGCGCCCTGATCGCGCATGTAAGCTTCCATTAGCGATTCGACCTGGAATTCGTTCATTCCCGGTCTTGTTTTCCGCATTGCCAAAATATGCGCTTCGGCGGCGATCGTGGCGGCCTTTTGCATCAGCTCGACCTCTTCGTCCGTTTTATGCAGCCGCATCTCATGAATGATGATCGTCGGATCGATGATCGTGTGCGGCGGATACGCGGTCTTCAGCCTGCGCTGACGCTGGCCTGACAAGTAGCCGAGAATTTGCTGATCGAGAGCCTTGTCGACGCCAAATCGATAGTAGAGATTCGAGTGGCCGTCGAGTAGTTTTGCCAGATCGCCGGCAAATCTTTCGATCGGAAACGCCCGATCAGCCGCGAATTTCTTTACCGCGCCTTCTGTGCCTTGCCGGCGTCCATACCATGTCTCCATCAACGGATCGCGCGGCCGCACGTAAAGCGTAAACGGGTGTTTTTTGTTCGCGGGATCGATCACGGCGATGGCATCCGGTTCGGGAAAACCGGTCAGGTACCAGAAATCGGAATCTTGTCGAAACCTGTATTCGGTATCGTAACTTCGGGTAGCCTCGTGTGCCGCGGGAATGATCGCGATCGAATCGCTGCCGATCTCATCGATGAATTTCTTGGTTTGTGGACGCATAACTTTATCTATATCAGAGAGTTTATCGCAAAGTGAAGCCGTCCGCATCTTTATCGCGATTGACGCGGCTCTAATACTGTATAATTCTCGGAAATTTTTGGACGGAGGTAACAGGAAATGCAAAGACTTCTGCAGACATGCATCGTCATTCTGGTTTGTGTCGCGATCGGTGCGGCTGACGCGCCCAACCCCGAAAAGCGTAAAAAGGCCGAAGGGAAATTTGTCGACACAAATCTTGCCATACGGATCGATAAGGGCACAAAAAAGGCCAGGCTCATCATTCCGGCGAGCCAGCTAAAACAACTGAGGGCCGAGTTGGACGATGTTGTCGATCCGCCGAATACCGCCGGAATTTTTGGAACTTCGGGAACTGTTTTTGGCGGACTGCTGCTGAGCCTGGCGGTCGTAACCGGTGGATTGTGGTTCGGCCGCCGAAGCCGCCCGATTTCGTCCGGTTTTTCAAAGGCAGTTTTGCTTTTCGGGATCTTTGCATCGGGCATTTTTGCCGCGGCCGTTTACGCCAACATCGGCCCGCCGCCCGAGGCTCGCAGCATTACGGGGCGCATCTTTTCACCGGCTGTTCATTCATATAAACAGGCGTGG
>JBDTMQ010000440.1:0-2157 GCA_039934155.1 Acidobacteriota bacterium
CAGCTGAAGTTCGCCGCGGCCCGACACTTTAAATTGTTCGGCCGCCTCGGTTTGCGTGACGCGCAGCGCGACGTTGCCGAGCAGCTCGCGGTCGAGGCGTTCCTTGATCTGACGCGACGTTACGAACTTTCCGTCGATGCCCGAGAATGGCGAATTGTTTACGCCGAAGATCATCGAGATGGTCGGTTCGTCTACATTGATAAGCGGCAGCGGCCTTGGATTATCGACGAGCGTGATCGTCTCGCCAATATTGATATCGTCAAAGCCGGCAAGGGCGACGATCTCGCCGACGCCCGCCGCTTCGACAGGCGTGCGGTCGAGGCCTTCGAAAACGAAAAGCTCTTTTACGCGGGTTTTTTGGGTCGAGCCGTCACGTTTGGCAACGGCAACCTCCTGGTTCTTGGAAATCGAGCCTGAAAATATTCTGCCGATCGCAAGGCGGCCGACGAACTGGTTGTAATCGATATTGGCTACGAGCAGCTGCAGCGAATCTTCGCGAATGGCGCGCGGTGCCGGAATGGTCTCGACGATCTGATCGAATAACGGCTTGAGACTTTGTGAATCGTCGGTAAGCTCTTTTTTCGCAATGCCGTCGCGCGATATCGCGTAAAGGATCGGAAATTCGATCTGCTGATCGTTCGCACCAAGGTCTATAAAAAGATCATAGATCTCGTTTACGACCTCTTCGGGTCGGGAATCCTGGCGATCGATCTTGTTGACCAGTGCAATGCAAGGCAGCTTTAATTCAAGAGCTTTTCGCAAAACAAAACGCGTCTGGGGCAAACAGCCTTCGGCCGAATCGACCAGCAAAACGATCCCGTCGACCATTTTTAGAACGCGTTCGACCTCGCCGCCAAAATCGGCGTGGCCCGGCGTATCGACGATATTGATTTTGTATTCGCCAAAATTGACCGAGGTATTCTTGGCCATGATAGTGATGCCGCGTTCACGTTCGAGATCCATAGAATCCATAACGCGATCGACGACGGCCTCATTTTCCCGGTAAGTTCCCGATTGCTGAAGCATCGCGTCGACTAGCGTCGTCTTTCCGTGGTCAACGTGTGCGATGATCGCAATATTCCTGATCTGGTCTTTAGAATGCATAGTTTCGAGATCGCCAAAAAAGCGAAACGAGTATGATGACGCACAGACGTCAAAAACGCAACAACCCGCCGCAAAAGGTATGACAGCTTGGGAAAAGTGAAAACGACGAACTGGTTTGTTGAGTTGTGTGCCCTGAGCCATCCGCAAAATTCCCAAGGTTAAAAATTCCAAAGGATGCAGAGGAATAAAGCGGGCCTCTGACCCCGGGCGAGCCGCCCTGGAAGGCGGCCGCTCTAATGGGAAAGGATCGCGGTCAGGCTAGCGTACGGCCGGCGAAGCGGTCGGCGACAACTCGGGCGATGCGGTCGGAGACTCGCTCGGCGACACGGTAGGGGCCGGCGATGCCGAAGGACTTAGGCTTGGTGAGACAGTCGGGCTTTCGCCTGGGGTGGCGCTTGGCGAGACCCTCGGTGGCGTTGTTGCCGATCGCGTGTTATCGCTTACGAGGTTTCCTGAAACGATAGGTCTGTCGTCGTCAAAGATCCGAACCCTTGCACCTGATTTTAATTGGCGGTCGACCGCTCCGCTGGCTGAACCTTCTTTTAGCGCTCCGATTGATCCGATTCGGTCATCCCCGATCAAAACCGAGAGCTGATGTCCGTCAGGCAAACCTACATTTTCAACGGAGACCTCGAGACGATTCTTTGTTTCGTCAAAGACGGCCTTTCCTAAAGGCTGTTTATTATCGAGATTCCAGCCGATTAACCTTGCCGTTGAGAAACCGCTTGGGCAGCCGGCCCGCTGCGGCGCGGTTCGTTCCTGGGCGGCCATCTACGTGATGATGGGCACGGATATCCACGCCAAGTCGGCAGCCGCGACCTAATAGGGGCTCTTCATAATTCTTAATTTCACTAAATTCACCTCCGATAGGTAGGACCGGTGTGGCGGCTCTCAAAATACTATGTGTGAGTTAGGGTTCTTTCCCGAGTCGACCAGACTAACGCGGCTCGGTGTAAACCTTAAGGTTGTTTTTGACGCCGAAAGAACCTGATACACCGCGAGCCAAAATATAGGCGCGATTAGAGTCGCCCTTGCTGTCAACTATCCCTTCCA
>JBDTMQ010000441.1:0-5700 GCA_039934155.1 Acidobacteriota bacterium
ACCCAACGCGAGATCTGTCCCTCTTCCATCGTCGGTGAAAGCTTCGGCATTAAGAATTTTTCAGCCATATTTGTACTCGGTATTTAAGTTCAAGAAAGATATGACAGGCCCCGCTAAGCGTTTTAGCCATCATCTCTCAAAACTTACATACTTCGATTCTCCCTGATCATGCGCAAGCGTTCTTCGGTCGATCTCTTCGGAATGTTGTAGCCACGATCGCCGTAAGGCGTAAGCTTTTCAAGCCAGAGGTCCTCGAGAACCTCAAGATCGGCCGCGTAATCATAATTCGGGTCGTCGCGCGGCTCAAGCGGTTCAAGGATCTCAAAAGCGAAGGCACTTTCGCCCAGATCTTTCCAGTCGGCCTGAAGGTCCTTATTAACGTGAGTGCCGGCATTCAACTGCAACCGGTAACGATTGAATTTCGCCGGCAAGTTTACGCTCGAATCTATCCAGATCTTTTCATTGGTCGTGTTTCTGATCTGATAGATACCCATTGGCCGGGACGAAAGCTTGTATTCTCTGATCGCGGCCTTCTTGTCCATTACAAATAGCAAACTTCTTTCACCGCGGCCACGATCTTATCGACATCGGGAAGAGCAGCCGCCTCGAGGTTTTTTGCGTACGGGATCGGTGCCTCAACGGTCGAGACGCGCTTGATCGGAGCGTCGAGATAGTCGAAAGCGTTTTCCATAACCTGGTGCGATATCTCGGCGCCGACGCTGGCAAATGCATGTGATTCTTCGGCAACCACAAGACGATTGGTCTTTTTTACCGAGTTGACGATGGTGTCGATGTCCAATGGTTTTATAGTTCGGGGATCAATGACCTCGACCGAGACGTCGAATTCAGCCTGGATCTTTTCAGCCGCCTGAAGCGCGAGCGGCACCGTCATCGAGCGAGCCACGATCGTACAGTCCTTACCCTCTCGCTTTACGTCAGCGACACCGAGCGGGATAAGAAAATCATCATCCTCGGGCACGTCATTTTTAAGACCGTACATTCGTTCCTGTTCCATGAAGATCACGGGATTGTCGTCGCGGATGGCCGATTTCAGCAGACCCTTCGCGTCAGCCGCGGTGGAGGGCATCACGACCTTCAGTCCTGGAAAGTTAGCATACATCGCCTCCAGGGCGTGCGAGTGCTGCGACGAGACCTGATATGCAGAACCGTTCGGCCCGCGAAAGACGATCGGTACATTGAACTGGCCGCCCGACATATAAAGCATTGCCGCGGCGTGATTGATGATCTGGTCAGCGGCGAGGATCGAGAAATTCCAGGTCATGAATTCGATCACCGGCCGCAGGCCAGCCATTGCCGCACCGACGCCGATCGCGGCGAATCCGAGCTCGGTGATCGGCGTATCGACCACACGCTTATCGCCAAATTCCTTCCAAAGACCGCGGGTGACCTTATAGGCGCCGTCGTATTCGGCAACCTCTTCACCCATAATGAAGACGTTCTCGTCTCGTATCAATTCTTCGCGAAGTGCCTGGTTCAGCGCATCGCGGATGGTTAGTACTGCCATAGTGATCAGTGAGCTGTAAGCGGTGAGCCGTGAGCAGTCAGGACCGGTTGTCCAGGCTTCTCCGCAGGCCGAAAGTCACAGCCAAACATTCATCTAATAGATTTTGTGCCGACGTATGATCGCCTTCACCCAAATAGCCGATCCGAAATGCAATCTCGAGTTGAGTATTTAATTCATTCAATGAACCTATCGCCGTTCGAAGGAAGTTCTTAAACTGTTCTTTTGACCAATCAGCGGCACCCTCTGCGATATTTGACTGGCGTGAAACAGCGGCCCGCCGCATTTGCGACACTAGCCCGTAAGTTTCCTCCTTTTGAAAACTCCCAGTTAGTTCATAGATCAAAACGACCAGATCCATTCCCTTTTGCCAAGCGACCAACCGTCTGTGAAGTTTATCCATAAAACTGCTCACTGGTCACGGCTTACCGCTCACGCGTACACATCCGTCATCAATTCGCTGATACCCGGCAGCGGGCTTTCCTCCGCAAATTTCAGCGCGCGTTCCGTAGCTTCGATCGCATCCTGCTCTATTTTTTCGAAGTCTTTTTCAGTCAGGACCTTTGCTTCTTTAAGGCTGTTTTTAAAAAGCACGATCGGGTCACGTTCCTGGTATTTTGCGATCTCGGCACGCGTTCGATAATTGCCGGGATCGGACATCGAATGGCCCATGTACCGATACGCCCTGACCTCAAGAAGCGTTGGCGTTCCGTCTTTGCGCGCCCGTTCGGCCGCGCGAAGCGTCGCGTCCCTGACCGCCATTACATCCATACCGTCGACAAATTCATTCGGAATCCCGTAGGCGTCGCCTTTTTTGGCGATACTGCTGATGCTCATCGCACGTTTTTGCGATGTTCCCATTCCGTATTGGTTGTTTTCGCAAATATAGATACAGGGAAGTTTCCACAGCGCGGCCATGTTCAGCGACTCGTGAAAAATGCCCTGATTTACAGCCGCCTCGCCAAAAAAGCAAAGGACGACCTGGCCCGAGCCTTTATATTTAGCGGCGTATGCCATGCCGGTCCCGACGCCGATCTGGCCGCCGACGATCCCGTGCCCGCCAAAGAATTCAAGATCTTTTGAGAACATGTGCATCGAACCGCCTTTTCCCTTGACACAGCCTCCTTCTTTACCGAAAAGCTCAGCCACTACGGCTTCGGGCAAAATGCCTTTTACCATGGCCTGGACGTGATCGCGGTATGAGGTGATCACCATGTCCTTTTTATCGACCGCCAGAATGGAACCCACACCGATCGCTTCCTGGCCAATATAAAGGTGGCAAAAACCGCCGATCTTTCCCATTCGGTAGACCTCGGCGCTTTTTTCCTCAAAATGCCGGCCGAGGACCATTTGATAGAGCATTTCCCTAAGCAGTTTCGGGTCGGTCTTCTTGATCGAAACTAACTGGGATTTTCTCCTTTTGGTATATTCGGCTTTGGCCTCTTCGACCTCGACAAAATCAGACATGCCCATGTCGTCAAGTGCGGCCGTCGAAGTCTTTTTTGCTCCGTTGTTCGCGGTTTTGCCGGCCTTCAAATCTTTCTGTTGTCGGGTAGCTGTTTTTGCCAAGATCGCGTTCCTCCGTGCCTGGTAACAATAAAATCCTTAGGTTGTGCTAAAAGCCATATTATAAGCGCCTGGAATTTTTTCTGCAAAAGAACGGACCCTTTAACCTATTTATCATCAAAGCAAAAATGATATATTGATAATTTGCCAATCGGCGGTATGCGAAACGTTCACCTTACAGTAATTTTAACGGTCCTTTTTTCCGCGATGTCCGTCTTTGCACAGGATCCCGCGAAGTGGTCTCTAAGCACTGACCAGACTGGGACGTTGAAGAGAGGACAAAAGATCTCGGTCGAGCTAAAGGCCGCGATCGAGCCCGGCTGGCATCTGTACGCCCTCGAGCAGCCGAGCGGCGGACCCATCGCGACCACGATCAAGCCGGCTGACGAAAAAGTACTTCAAGTTGACGGCAACATCAGATCACCGAATCCGAAAGTCGAATTTGACCCTAATTTTAAAATCGACACCAAATTTTTCGAGACGTCGGTGGTTTTTGGCGTGCCGATCAAAATGGCGGCCGACGCATCATCTGACCAGATCGCTCTCGACATTAGGTATCAGCTGTGCAATGACACATCCTGCCTGCCGCCACGAACCAAACGCGTGACTCAGGCAGGCGAGACGGATGTTAAAAAGTCGGTCTTTAGCAACGTTTCGAATGGCACCAGCACGTCGAATGCCGCACTCGATGCGGCTAAAACGAATATAGCGTCGCCGACAAATGAGCAGTCGGGCGATCTATGGGGATTTATTTGGATCGCGGCGACGCTCGGCGCGTTGTCGCTTCTGACGCCCTGCGTCTTTCCGATGATCCCGATCACGGTGTCGTATTTTACAAATCATTCGGGCGGCCATCGATCAAAAGCATTGAGGCTCGCGTCGATCTATTCGATCGGCATCATCGGGACCTTCACACTGCTTGGCATGGTGCTGGCGATCTTTGTGGGAGCAGCGGGGATAAATCTATTTGCGGCAAATCCGTGGGTCAATCTTCTCATTACAGCGATATTTCTGTTCTTTGCTTTTAACTTGTTCGGCGCATACGAGATCACGATCCCAACGAACATTCTTACAAAGCTGGACCGAATCACGCGCAGTCACGAGGGCGAGGGAAGCGGAGTGATCGGCGCGCTGTTGATGGGCCTCACTTTTACGCTGACGTCATTTACCTGTACGTCGCCGTTCGTCGGTACGATCCTGGTTTCCGCTTCGCAGGGCGAATGGCAGCGGCCGCTGGTCGGGATGCTGGCATTCTCGATCGTGTTCGCACTGCCTTTCTTCGTACTGGCGCTCGTGCCGCAGTGGGTGTCACAGATACCTCGGGCCGGCGGCTGGATGAATTCGATCAAAGTCGCAATGGGATTTCTCGAGATCGCCGCGGCCATGAAGTTCCTCTCGAACGTGGACCTTGTATGGAAATGGGGAATATTTACCCGCGATGTCGTTCTGGCTGTTTGGATAGCTGTCGGAATAATCCTTGCCGCGTATCTTTTGGGTAAATTTCAGCTTTCGCACGATTCAAAGCCGGAAAGGATCGGTGCGTTCCGGCTAGTTTCGGCGATCACCAGCCTGGCCATTAGCTTTTACCTTGTCACGGGTCTATTCGGTGCGAAGCTGGGCGAGCTCGAGGCATTTCTCCCGCCGGCGGTCGAGGCGGCGTCGCTCGGCGGTCAAGATGGCAGCGCTGACCGAGTGGCGTGGATCACCAACGATTATGATGCGGCTCTGAACAGGGCGAGGACAGAGAACAAATTAGTATTTGTCGATTTCACCGGCTATACCTGCACCAACTGCCGATGGATGGAAGCGAACATATTTCCAAAACCGGCCGTTATCGAACAGCTGAATAAATTCATACTCTTACGGCTATACACCGACGGCGAAGGTGCGATCTATGATAAACATCAGAACTTGGAGCAGGAAAAGTTCGGAACTGTCGCTTTGCCGTTTTACGCCGTCGTTGACGGAAACGGCCGCACCGAGGCAACATTCCCGGGATTGACGCGAAACGAAGAGGAATTTGCCGGATTCCTTCGCAATGCGAATCCATGACACCCGGACGTCTTTTTAAAATGAAAAAAGTCGGTATAAACGATCTGGTCCAGGGCCTATGTTCGATCTCGGACGAGGGCTTTTCATGCGAGGGCGTTTACGATTTCCTAAGCAGCAATCCTGTTGAGGTCGATTCGATCCAGCGGTATCTTTTTTGGAATCCTGAATTCTACACTCGAAATCTGATTCACAAGGACCCGCGTTTCGAAATCATGGCGATCTGTTGGGAAGCCGGACAGGTGTCACGCATACATGACCATTCCGGTCAGAAGTGCTGGATGACAGTGCCGATCGGAAAGCTGAAGGGCCAGAATTTTGTGGTTGCCGAACTTGATGAATCGCGCAGTTTTTGCCGACTTGTGGAAACTGATGCATTCGATCTTTCGGACGGCGTAGCCGCCAAGGTCGAGCTCGAAGAACCCGTACACCAGATCATAAATGCCCCGGAATTCGGCGGTCGTGCGGTGAGTCTGCATATATATTCGAAACCGTACGACCGGTGCCGGTCATACTGCCGCGACACCGACACGTTCAAAGAGGTGCCGCTCTTTTACACCAGC
>JBDTMQ010000442.1:0-21082 GCA_039934155.1 Acidobacteriota bacterium
AGTCCCAGGCCCTGGTGATGTCGGGTGTCGTGCTTGCGGACGAAAAACGGATCGAAAAGCCGTCGGAAATGGTCTCTTTTGAATCGATCGTACGGATCAAAGATGCGGGTCCAGCGGCCAAATACGTCGGCCGGGGCGGCCTTAAACTGGAAAAGGCACTAAATGCATTTCATATACGCCCGCACGGATATGATTGTCTGGATGTCGGATCTTCGACCGGTGGTTTTACGGATTGTCTGCTCCAAAATGGTGCCAGAACGGTAACGGCTGTTGATGCGGGCACAAATCAGCTTGCATGGAAGATCAGAACGGATCCGCGGGTTACCGTCCACGAAAATACGAATGCGAGGCGGCTCGGTCCCGAGGTCGGCGGCCCCTTCGATCTTATTGTGATGGACGTTTCATTCATCTCCGTCAGGCTGATAATTCCTGGCCTGATCCAGCTAATGACGCCTGAGGGAAAATTGATAGTGCTGATAAAACCGCAATTCGAGGTCGGAAAAGGCGAGGTCGGCAAAGGAGGCATCGTTCGCGACGACAGCGCCCGCGATCGCGTGGTGGCTGAGATCAACACATTCGCTTCCGACAGCGGCCTTGAAGTTGTCGGAGTTATCGATTCGCCGATATTAGGAAGCGAAGGCAACAAAGAATTCCTCGCACTGTATGAAACGAGACATAGGCCGACCGGCGAATCCCCGAACGGTCCGCTGGTCGAGGGCAAAGATTATTATTTCGAAAACGGGCTGATGGTGTTGTCAGCTGCTTTTTTAGAGCGTCGCGGCTATTGCTGCAAAAACGGTTGCCGGCATTGCCCTTATCCCCAAGTAGATGAAGCTCAAAGCAGAAACTCTTCTAACTCGTTATGAGCCGGCTCAGATCGTTCAATGTCGCGCTCATTCGTATGCGTTTCCGCGAATATGAAAGACTCCGGCAACTCGATCAGCTCGATATATTTTTCACGTTCGTGCCGCATCGCTTGATCAGAGTCCAGCCAATCAAAAAGCGTCTCAAATACATCGCGTGCTTCTTTTGGGTCGAAGCGGGCAATACTATAGCGAACCCATTTGCCGCCGCGGCTTGCCCTTACAACCCCAGCATTTCTTAGGTATGCCAGGTGCCTCGAGATCTTTGGCTGGCTAACACCGAGGATTTTTACAAACGAACCGACGCAAACCTCCTGATCGCTACGCATGAGATTCAGCAGCCTGAGCCGCGTTTTCTCGGCCAGGGCCATGAACAAAGATTCCATCTGATGCAATGATCCATTATTCATGGCGACAATCTATCATGCTTTTTGCACTATGTCGCGCATCGAGCGAAGTATATATCTGGTTTGGCATATATTTCGGTTAATTCGACAGTGAGATCGGTACTGTTGCAGACGAGTCATCGTTGCGGTTAGTATTGTCCGATCCCCATAATATTACTTAAGTTTCACATTTGTGATGAAAAACGAATCTTTCGACACGCTCGCAGTTCACGCCGGCGAAGACAGGGCACAGCATTTCGGGGCCGTTTCGGTTCCCGTTTATTCGTCCTCTGTCTTCGCATTTGCCGACGCCGACGAAGCGGCTGCGATACACAACGAACAAAAGCCCGGTTATTATTACGGCCGTCTCGGAAATCCTACGACCGAAGCTCTGGAAAAAGCCGTCGCCGAACTCGAAAACGGAGATCAGGCCTTGGCATTCGCATCGGGAATGGCTGCGGTTTCGGCTGCTATATTTTCGATGGTCGACTCTGGCGGTCATATAGTTGCGCCAGACTCGATGTATTCAACGACGACCAACTTTTTACGGCACATCGGCGAAAAATTCAGTATCGGAACGACCTTTGTCGACGCCGTAGATGCCGATGCATACGCGGCAGCCGTCCAGCCTAATACGAAACTATTCTGGATCGAGACGCCGTCGAATCCGCTGGTAAGGATCATAGATATCCGACGGGTTGCCTCTATCGCCGCGGCGGCTGGCGTCATGACGATCGCCGATAACACTTTTGCCACGCCATTCAATCAGCGACCGCTATCGCTTGGTGTCGATGTGGTGATACACAGCGCTACAAAATATTTGGGAGGTCACAGCGATCTTACTGCCGGTGTGCTTGTCGGCAGCAATGAGACCGTCGAACGGATAAGAAGTGTGGCAACAAAGCTTTACGGCGGAAATATTGCGCCTCAGGTCGCCTGGCTTGTTTTGCGAGGTATAAGGACCCTCGGCCTTAGGATGGATAGGCATAACAGCAATGCATACGCTTTAGCGAATATGTTGTTAAATCATCCGGTGGTTTCTAAGGTTTATTATCCCGGGCTTGAATCTCATCAGAACTACGGGATCGCGGCGGACCAGATGAATGGATTCGGCGGAATGATCGGTTTCGACGTGGGAAGCTCTGACGCCGGTAGAGCCTTTGTCAGTAACGTTCGACTTTGTACTTTAGCTACCTCGCTTGGCGGCGTTGAGACCATCGTTCAACACTCTGCCTCCATGACACATGCCGCACTCTCGGCCGACGAACGCGCTAAAGCGGGCGTAACGGACGGCCTTATAAGACTGTCGGTCGGGATCGAAAACGTCGACGACCTTCGCCGGGATATTTCCGACGCTCTGGACGCCATTCAATAAATTATTTTTAGCCTTTGAATGTCATATATCCTCGCATTGGACCAGGGTACGACCGGCAGCCGCTCGATCGTTTTTGATCGCGTCGGCGGTGTGGTATCGATCGCGCAAAGGGAACATTCCCAGATCTACGCTCATCCGGGGTGGGTCGAGCATGACGCGGATGAGATCTGGCGAGCTCAGTCCGGGACGGCGGTCGAGGCATTGGACCGCGCCGGGATCAATGCTAGGGAAATTGCTGCCATTGGCTTGACCAACCAACGCGAAACGACCGTCGTCTGGGACCGGTTGACAGGACGACCGATATACAACGCCATCGTTTGGCAAGACCGGCGAACGGCCGTCTATTGTGACCGGATCAGGCGGGATCACGGTGCGCTGATCCGGCAGAAAACCGGTCTCGAGGTCGATGCATACTTTAGCGCCAGCAAGGTTAGCTGGATACTCGATAACGTGACTGGCGCCCGCGATCGGGCAGAGAGCGGCGAACTGGCTTTCGGCACGATCGACACCTGGCTTACCTGGAAACTCACCGAGGGCAAAAGTCATTTGACCGACGTGTCGAATGCGTCGAGAACAATGCTTTTCGATATTCATACGCTCGACTGGGATAACGATCTTCTCGATATTTTTGACGTCCCAAAAGCGATCTTGCCAGAGGTTCGCTCGTCGTCAGAAATTTACAGTGAAACTCGATCCCCCGCGGAACTAGACGGCATTCCGATCGCCGGCATCGCGGGCGATCAACAGGCGGCACTCTTTGGTCAGACCTGTTTTGCAGCCGGCGCGTCAAAATGCACGTACGGCACCGGCTGTTTTCTGCTTCAAAATACAGGGGCCCAACCTGTTTCGTCAGCCAATGGATTGCTGACAACAGTTGGATGGAAACTCGGCGAACAGACCGAGTACGCGTTAGAGGGCAGCGTGTTCATAGGCGGAGCTGTCGTCCAGTGGCTTCGCGACGAGCTGGGCCTGATATCTAATGCGGCAGAAGCAGAGCCGCTGGCGGCTTCGGTCAGCGACAGCGGCGGCGTGTATTTCGTGCCGGCTTTTGCGGGGCTCGGCGCTCCACACTGGGACCAGGATGCGCGTGGAATGATCATCGGCCTGACGCGCGGTTCTAATCGGGGACATATTGCGCGGGCGGCACTCGAATCGATAGCTTTTCAAACCGCTGATCTGCTGGGTGCAATGAAAGCCGACTCAGGCTCAAGTCTTACCGAGCTGCGAGTTGATGGCGGTGCTGCTGCTAACGACCTGTTGATGCAGTTTCAAGCAGATATTCTGCAAATGCCTGTCATGCGGCCAAAGATCACCGAAACTACGGCGCTCGGCGCGGCGTATCTCGCCGGACTTGCGGTCGGCCTTTGGCCTTCGCGTTCCGAGCTTTCCGAGCACGCCGAGATCCAGGCTTCGTTCTATCCGCGAATTGCCGCGGCCGAAGCCGCAAGGCGGCGGTCGATATGGAGCGAGGCCGTCAGCCGATCGCTAAAATGGGATAAATGAAAAAAGGAGCAGCCGCGGCCGCTCCTTTTCGGTTGCGTAATCGCCCGGCGTCAGCTAAACGTCATTATTTTCGCCCTTTGATTTACTCATTCCGGTCGCCGCCTGTGTCTGAGGCAGAGGTGCGCCGACCGCGTCCGATTTAGTTAACGGCTCGTCATCGCCGATGTCGCCCGAAGAGTCGCTGAGGATCATCTTTCCGGTATGCTTTGTGAAGACAAGCGCATCTTTATCGGTGTCAAAGTCGACCCGAACAAAGTCCCCCGTTTCGATCTGCTGTGTAGCCACAAGATTCGAAAGCGGATAGACCAAAAATCGCTCGATCGCACGTTTCAAGTGTCGGGCGCCGTATTTGAGGTCGATCCCTTCGCCGAGCAAAAATTCTTTTGCATCGACGCTGCATTCAAAGACAAATTTTGTCCCGGCTGACTCAGTTATCCGGTCCTGAACTGCTGTTAGCTCGATATCGAGTATCTTTCTGAGATGATGTTCCTTAAGGGTGCGAAATACGACGACCTTATCGATCCGATTCATAAATTCCGGTGAGAATTTACGCTTTGCGGCCTCGAGGGCCGTCCGATAGATCTTGGTATCAATTTCGTTATCTTCCTGCGGCCTTCCCGATTTTGTGGGGGCAAAGCCAATTCCGCCAGAGATCATGTCTGACATCTCGCGGGCACCGAGATTTGAGGTCATAATTACCACAGTTCTCGAAAAATCCACACGACGGTTATCGCCAAGTGTCAGCGTCGCTTTATCAAGAATGCCTAGCAGCAGCTGCCACAGCGAATCAGAAGCCTTTTCGATCTCGTCAAAAAGCACAAAAGTAAGCTTTGTTTCGTCAGTATGAGCTTTGTCCAGGTTTTCCTGGGTGAGCATCGGCGAAGTTTCGCGATGGCCGAGATATCCCGGAGGCGAGCCGATCAGCTTGGCGATCTCGTGCGAATGTTGAAACTCGGCACAGTCGATCTTGACGACAGTATGCGGTTCGCCAAAAAGCACTTCCGCGGCGGCTTCGACAACACGGGTCTTGCCCGATCCGGTCGGGCCGAGAAAAAGCATGGTGCCGATCGGCCGCGACGGATTGTTCATTCCCGCCAGATATATCTGAAAAAGACCGCTGACGCGGCGGACCGCCCGCTCCTGACCGACGATCAACGCCGAAAGCTTGTCCTCAAATTCTTTTGCGCGGGGACTTTTTCTTTCAGGATCCAGCAGGATCCCTTTTTCCCCACTTTCCTTCTTTTTTGCGGTCTCGTTTCTCATCTCGATCAATTCTCCTCAAACAGAGGCCTTTCAAAGCCGCTCAACGGCTGTTGGGTGACGCTCTCAATTACAACGATTTGCAGATACAAGTAACCGCAAATCACTCGCTGTAAAGATGATTTCAATAAATTATTCGTTGGCTGGTCTTTAGGGTTCGGACACTGTGTCCGGGGCAGCTAAACCGGCTCCGAGAGGACCGGCTTGACTTATAGTTAGCACAATTTTGATGCAGTTAGCAAGAAATTTTCCCGCGGCGTGCGAAAAAATCTGGAGGATCGGATCTAATAGCAATAAAGATCGAACACATACTTTGGCCAGATAGAACGGCAACAGATGTCATTGCTTGTCCGTTGTGTCGAACGCCCTGACCTCGCGGACCGTTCCGTACGTACATGCTGACCTATTCGTAGTAATCCATTCCTAAGTGAGTGATCAGCTCCTCACCCATCAAATATCTCAGCGTGTTCTTCAGTTTCTTTTGCTGGATGAAAATATCGTGCTCTGGATACAGTCCCGCCGGCGTTTGAGGCGATTTGAAATAGAATGACAGCCACTCCTGGATCCCTTTCATCCCGGCACGCTGTGCAAGGTCGAGAAACAGAGCCAGATCCAGACAGAGCGGGGCCGCCAGGATCGAATCGCGACAGAGAAAGTCGATCTTTATCTGCATCGGATAACCAAGCCAGCCAAAGATATCGATACTGTCCCAGCCCTCTTTGTTATCGCCGCGGGGCGGATAATAGTTGATCCGCACAACGTGAGAAAAATCCGAATACAACTCGGGATATACCTCAGGCTGCAGAATATGCTCCAGGACCGAGAGCTTCGATTCTTCTTTTGTCTTGAAATTCTCGGGATCGTCGAGCACCTCGCCGTCACGGTTGCCAAGGATATTGGTCGAGTACCAGCCGGCCAGACCCAGCATGCGTGATTTCAAACCAGGTGCGATGATCGTTTTCATCAGGGTTTGCCCGGTCTTAAAATCCTTGCCGCAAATTGGCACCCGATTTATGTCTGCCAGCTGTGTCAGGGCCGGAATGTCAACAGCCAGATTTGGTGCTCCGTTAGCAAACGGAACGCTTGATCGGATCGCCGCGTAGGCGTATATCATCGACGGCGCGATACGCGGATCGCTGTCGTATAAAGCTTTTTCAAAAGCCTCGACTGAAGTGTGAACTTCCGACTCCTCAAGAAAGATCTCGGTCGATGCCGCCCAGACCATCACCAGCCTCGAACAATTATTCTCGGCCTTGAATCTCGCGATGTCAGCGATCAACTGCTCGGCGAGCTCCATCTTATTCTTGCCGGTTTTGACATTTTCACCGTGCAGCCGTTTGACATAATTTTGTTCGAAAACGGCCGACATCGGCGTCAGTGAGGAAAGCTGTTCGGACAGCTGGTTGAGCAGATCTTTTTCGAGCACGCCGGATTTCATAGCGGCGTCGTATGCATTGTCGTTAAAGATATCCCATGCGCCGAAGACGATATCATCTAGGCCGGCCAGCGGAACAAAATCTTTGATCTTTGGCGAACGATTGTCGGTACGTTTCCCAAGCCGTATCGTACCCATCTGGGTGACACTGCCGATCGGTGCCGCAAGGCCCCGACGGATTGCCTCGACCCCGGCGACAAAGGTCGTGCTGACCGCTCCGAGACCTACGAGAAGGATCCCGAGCTTGCCGTCGGCCGGCAGTATCTCGGTTTGTTTTTTGGACATCGTTGAAATCTAAGCGCTTGAAAATATTCCGACTGTAAAAATGATAGCTGTGCATCGTTGTTATCGCAAACACGCCAAATGAGAGGTCGTGGCAAGCGGCGTTTAAAACAGGGGAGCGTCGGACCGAAGGCGGCCGTCCAGAAAAGGATTGACGAATTGCATTGAGCGGAATAGACTTAAAGTGTTTCACAGGCAATAGCGTCCCCCCGCTGCCTCTGCACTTTTTTCTGTTCGATTGCAAAATTCTGAGGAGAGATTCGATGAAGAAGAGTTTTTTTTATTTTACAGGCTTGGCGCTGATGCTTGTAGCCGGCAGTCTTTGTGCTTCGGCGCAGGACAGCCCCGCTGCGGTATTTAATAACCCCGCTGCGATCACGATCGCATCGGCCGGGCAAGCCTCACCTTACCCATCAACGATCAATGTGACAGGATTGACTGGCTCGATCGCCTCAACTCCCGGCAGCATCAAGGTCACATTCAATAATTTTTCACATGCCTTTCCGGACGATGTAGGAATGGTGCTGGTCTCACCCGGAGGTACCGCGTTCCTGATGCAGGACGGCGCGACGACCGGTCCGCCAAACGGCAACCCGGCCACAAATGTCACATACAGTTTGAGCGATGCGGGTGCGACGCCGCTGCCGAACACCAGCGGGCTTGTTAACGGAACGACGTATCAGCCCGCCGATTTTTACGGCGGCGATTCGTTCCCTTCGCCCGGGCCCGGCACTAACTATGCCGACCCCGCACCTACCGGCAGCGCGACATTTACATCCACCTTCGGCGGAGCCAGCCCGAACGGCACCTGGAGTCTCTACGTTTTTGATTTCAATGCCGGCGACGCCGGCGCGATCGCGAATGGCTGGTCGTTAGAGATCAATACGGCGGCGGCACCGGCGCACGATGCGTTGGTCGATATGAACGGTGACGGAACGTCTGATTATGTTATTACCCGTCCTGCCGGTACTGCCCCGTCAAGTGTCGTCACATGGTGGATACTTCAAAACGGTAACTCGGCGATCTCTTCGCGTCCGTGGGGCGTGCTTTCAGACTTCTACGTGCCAGCCGATTTCGACGGTGACTTAAAAGACGACATCGCGATCTGGCGGCCGGGTCCATCCGGAACAGCGGCGTTTTATATCATCAATTCGCAAACGACCACGTTCTCGACTAGGATTTTTGGCCAGACGGGCGATGATCCGACGATCGTCGGCGATTACAACGGCGATAATAAAGACGACGTTGCGGTCTATCGTGGCGGCGCCACAACCGGAGCACAAGCGACGTGGTACTACCAGACTGCCCCTTCCACATTTTATGTAGCTGTCAACTGGGGACAAGGTCCGGAAGACGCGACCGGTGACTTCCCTGCTCCGGGCGATTATGACGGAGATAACAAATACGATTTTGTCATTCAGCGAAATGAGGGCGGCAACGGCCGATTCTGGATGTATTTGTCCGGCGGTGGGATCGACAGCCAACTTTTTGGCTCGAGCTCCGATACCATAGTACCAGGTGATTATGACGGTGACGGCCGGCATGACATAGCCACCATAACCGTGCAGGGCGACAATTCGTATCTGTGGCGTTATAGGCCGAGCTCAGCACCGTCCTCAGGACCTGTATCACTTGTTTGGGGCAGCATCATCGGCGGGATCGAAGATGTTCCGGTCGCTGCGGATTATAACGGTGACGGAAAGACGGATTTCGCGATCTGGCGACAGGGCACTGGAACTTTCTGGGTCTATACGTCGATAACTAATTCGATCATTCAACAGCCCTGGGGCCAGCTTGGGGATTATCCTCCGGCAAACTTTCCCGTTCAATGACAAAAAGTCTGATCAAAGCAGAAAGACCGGGTAATCACCCGGTCTTTTTGTTGTATCCCAGCCAATTATCGGCTTCTATAAACTCGATGATCGATCTCAGGAAAAATATTGTCGCGGCTCTCGATCTCTTCTAAAAGTGCAAGATCGATGTCGCACGATCCGAGCATTCCTGCTAACAGATCAAATCGCTGAATGTGTGAAATGAATCGTCGGGACGAATATTCAACGGTCGTTCCCTGATAGACCTGAAAAGCCCAATCGCTCGACTGCGCCAGCAAGAGCTCTCGCGCCATCTGATCCAGGATCCGTTTGTTCAGTTTGTCATCGCTGGTCACAGCCTCGTCCGCGAGCGAATATTTATCGGCAAGCGCGGTCATTCTTCGCTCGGCATCATGCTGGTAAGGGTACATCCACGAATTCGATTCGTTCAGCCAGACCTTATAGTAACCATTCTCGCCCCACGACGAGGCAGACGGCCGCTGGATCTGGATCGGCAGACCCGAGTCGAGAAAATCGCCCGGCGTGATCGCCTCGATCTCCGATTGATCGAAATGAAGCTTTCGAAAAAAGAAATCGATGAACTGCGGCCCTTCGAACCACCAGTGACCGTAAAGCTCAGCGTCATAAGGCGACACGACCAGCGGCGGATGTCCTTCAAAAGTGGCTCGCAGCTTGTATGCCTGTCTGATCCGTTCGCCGATAAAATGCGACGCATTCTCCGATGCCTTTTCGCGAGCGAGGGATGGGATGTAGGGCTGTTTTAGCTGTTGCGGAACGTCGCGGCCGGTGATGCGGTAATATTTTAGGCCCAGATGTTTTCGATCGCGGTCAGCGTGAAGGTAAGGTTCAAGGTACTCGATCGGCAGATCCCAGCCGATGTCTCGATAGAATTCACGATAAACGCTGTTTCCCGGATAACCGACTTCCGCGCTCCAGACTTGCTGACTGGTTTCGACATCGCGGGCAAAAACGGCGGTCCCATTAGGGCACATTACCGGTGCATGAACGCCGTATCTGGGGCGGGGCTCGCCGTAAAGAATCGCGTGCGTATCGCTTACAAAATATTCGATGCCTTCGCTTTTAAGAATGTCTTCGATACCGGGTTCGTAGGCGCACTCAGGCAGCCAAATTCCCCGCGGGCGCCCGCCAAAATGTTTTGCGTAATTCGCTACAGCGACGGTCACCTGTGCGCGTTTTGATTCGGCCGTCGACATCAAAGGCAGAAATCCGTGGGTTGCACCGCAGGTAATGATCTCAAGCACGCCTTCCTCTTGCAGCTCACGAAAAGCATTCAGGAGATTTCGCTTGTACCTGTTGTTCCAAAGATCTAGTGACGTACTCAAGTTCGCCGCGTACATCGCGGCAGCTTCATAAAATTCGGGAGCTTCTGCACGAGTTCGCTCGACCTCTTTTCCGGCCAACTCGATGAGGTTTTCGAGATGACGTGTATACCGCGTCTGCAGCAGTTCGTCGGCAAGCATTTCGCAAAGCGGCGGCGAGACATTCATCGCCAGGCGAGGATTGACACCTGCCTCATGCAAGCTTTGAAAAATGAAAATTAACGGAAGATAAACCTCGGTGATCGCTTCGTAAAGCCAGTCTTCTTCGAGAAATTCAGGATATTCAGGATGCCGAACGAAGGGCAGATGAGCGTGAAGGATCAAGCTGAAATATCCGACCTGCATAGTTGGATTGTAAAGGAAACACCTAGAGACGCAACAAGCTCGGTCGGAATTTCCAACGGGGGCCGGATGAATCCGCGCGCCATTCCTTTTGATTCGAGATCTGATCTCGATCGTTCAAATGTTACCAACCACCGGTCCCAGGTGAGCTGATCGGATTAAATTCGGTAGGAATTCGGCGGCGAAGCTTGGGCGGAAAATTGACAAGGCTCGAACCAAAGACGGCCGAAGGAACCTCGTCTCCGGTCATCTCGTCGGTTTCGATCCCGAACTCGTCCCTGATGACCGACAGTGCCCGACCCGCGTTGATCCGGGTTCTGTTTTCCTGAAGCACTGCCATCAGCGCCGGCCCGATTCGGCCGTAAAGAGAATCGAGGGAACCTCCGGCCGCAAGAGTGAGCAAAACGAATCTGATCTCGTCAGCCGAGACGATCGCGAGGTCCGGGGGCGACGCGTCAGTAAACCGCGACAAGGCCGAACGCGATCTGGTGTCGGCTTCTAGAGGATCGTCGCCGGCCATCGCCACCTCGAATGCATCTCTTGCAAAGCCTGCCACGTCAAGGACCCGGGAAAACTTATCCGCGGTCAACGCCCAATCGGCTGTCTCGGCCGGACGCGGCGACGGCGAGCGGCGCGGCGTAAATACCGTATTCGAGTATAGAATACGGAAGTAGGGCCGATTGGGAGCGTAAAAACCGATCTCGGCACGATATTCACTCCCGGCTTCTACATCGAACCAAAATTCACCATCGTTTCCCGCAGGTTGCATCGTTTCAAAACCCGACATAATTTCGATCAGTTTTACCACCAGGGTATACGATCCCGGATCGCCCCCGACTGCGCGTTTAAGCGTGCGATATGGATCGACACGAAGCGACCAATAAAAGAAAAGCCGGTTTGGCGACTGTACCTGCAGTCGGGCTCGATTGGCATGGTCTCTGGGCGGCAGCATAATGTCCCGAAGCTTTGCGAATTCAGGCGTGACCGCTTCTTCTGCCTCAGGCGGCTCGGTCACCTGAGGCAGAGCGTCAAGTTCTTGTCTCGCCTTTAGCGGCGAAGAGTCAGGAGCCGGATCTGTCGGCACGTATTCGATAAAATCGGCGTCGGGCCCGTTGTTTACTGGCATAAAAATAGATGGGGACCAAAAAGAATTGAAGTTATTTTCGTTTCGGCGTCTTGTCCGGAGCCCCTTTGAGGTTTTTAGCTGACCGAAGTTTGATCTCGATCTTACCGACAGACGCATCTACCAACGCGCGGACGGGGATGCGCCGGGCATCATCCGTTACCCAGATGACCATACTGCCGTCATTTTCGATCAAACGTCCAGGTCCGAAAATCTCAGGTTCGACACGAAAACACATGACCTTGCCGAACACCGTCTTTTGGCGTTCTTTGGCCGTGACCTTGACCGGTATCAAATAAACAAGCCCCGAATCACTTACAGACATTGAAAAGGTCTTGCCTACCTCGAGCGGCATCAGCCGCATGTTATACAAACTCGAGATCATGTCCTGTGCCGAATCATCGATCTCGGACGCTATTTTTCGTGGCGGCCGCATCGGCTCGTTGGGATCGGTCTCGACAAATGTCACCCGGCGTTCACCGTAATCAAAAACGGCCTGGCTGTCGCGAACCCGGTCTTTCTGAACATCATGTTTTAAGGTTTGAATGGCTCTCAGATCGCGTCCGCCAAAGGTCGATGCCACGCGTTGCAGAAAGCTGTACCGAAATAGCTTTAACAGAGTTCCTTTGGATCGGGCTTCAACATTGACCAAATAATTCTCGCCGTCCGGCGCATCCTTGACCTCGAATGTCAGATCCGCCACAGCAATACCAGGAAGAAATTTGCTGATCTTTCCTTCGTAAACCAGCGTCTCGCCAATCAGGAATGGTGCGGCAGTGCGAAGAGCCTTAGTGGTGCCTGCTCCCGAAATATCGGCATTATTATTAGCGACGGTTTGGGCAATCGCCGGCCCGGCACAGGTCAATGCAGCGATCAGAACCAATGCATTGAACAACTTTGAGATCATAGGTCTCCCGAATAAATTAAAACGCGACAAAAACGGTTACTTTTTATTATAACTCATTCTGTCGGGCACGTTCCAATTTTTAGGTCACGGCATGTAAAACTTATCGATAGCTGTGTCAGACAGGCAAACCTGCAATGTTCGGAATTCGCCCCAGACGGCCGCGAACGGCCTCCACGACAAGCTCGACGTCAATATCCATGCATATCCAGTTCGAACACGTGCGTCGATGACAATCCACGCGACAGCCGATATCAAGCCGCTCAACGCAAATATCGTCAGGTCGAAGACTGCCGTTGCGCCACCATTCGGTCGGACCGAAAATGCCGACGACAGGGGTTCCGGCAGCGATCGCAAGGTGCGTCGGGCCGGTGTCGCCGCCGACGTAAATTGCGGCCAGTTTTGCCAGCTCATAAAATCCTTTCAGGCTCGGTTGGGCGATGATCAAGCTGTCTGAACGTGCGGCCGCAGCAGCTTGGTCGGCCAGCATAACTTCGTTTGGCCCGACGACGACCACAGACGACATATCCAATTCCTCGCGTATCCTGTCTGCAAGGCGGCCATAATTCTCTGCGCCCCAGAGCTTGGTCGTCCATCCGCCGGCAGGGTTGAGAACTGCAAATTTACGGCCGGCTCGGTTCGCGATCCTTTCTGCTTCGGCCTTGTCTGCATTATCGGTCGCGATCGGAAATTCAATTGCGCCTTCGACCGGAACGAAGTCCAACGCGGCTGCAGCCAGCATAATATTTCGCGTGACAACGTGTGTTTGCGGCGGAACTCGCAGTACATCGGTGTAAAACACGCGGGCAGCCGGTTCACGAAGGTCGGCGCGAGAAAAACCCCAACGCCGCCGCGCGCCCGAGACCCTCGTCACCAACGCGGATTTTAAAAGCCCTTGAAAATCTATCGCGGTATCGACCTCGATCTGCCGGACGGTGCGTATCTGCCGGGTTAATTCTTTGAGGAGGTCTTCGCTGCCTTTCGGCCGCAATTTGTCTGTATCAACCTCGATCAGGTCATCGATCATCGGGTTGTTTTGAAGAATAGCGGAAGGGCGGCTCGCGGCCGCCCAGGTGATCCGCGCGGCCGGAAAGGAAGTTCTTACCGCGGCGAGCGCCGGCAAAGTGTGAATGACATCGCCGATCGCCCCTAATTTAACAAACAGTACGTTCACGACCCTTAATGGTAATCGCTGGAGAAAGAAAACAAAACGCCAGGTAGGTGTAAGAAAAAACTTATGGAAATTTTTGCCGTTTTTACGCTATTCTTAGTATCTGAGACCTCCCACGTTCTCACCCTGCTTTACAAATATGGCCAAACCCGAACGTACCCAGCGCGACTTGCGTCCGGCGCTCGTCTTTTTGACGGGCGAGCTGATCGCTGCGCCGATCCCGCTCGACCGGGAAGAGGTGATACTCGGCCGTGCCGTCGAGGCCGACGTTCGGATAAATGATTCCAAGGTTTCGAGACAGCATGCTCGTATCGATCGACGCTTCAACGATGAACTGCAGTCGACCGAGTTTATTCTGACGGACCTCAGATCGCGGAACGGCACTTTTCTCAACGGCGAGCCGATCTCTGAAGAGTCTCTTCAGCACGGCGATAAAATATTTATCGGTGAGCATATTCTCAGATTCGACTTGTTGGATGAGGTGGATCGAGAGTATCAACGCCAGATCCACCGGCTGATCGCCCATGACGACCTCACCGGTTTGTTGTCAAGCAGGTCATTTTTCTCGGAACTTCGCCGCGAAGTTGCAAAAGCTACAACCGAAGACCGCTCTTTATGCGTCATAATGATGGACGTTGATTTTTTTAAGAACGTAAACGACCAATACGGGCATCTTACGGGAAGTAAGACGCTTGAAGAAATTGGCGGATGCATCATTAAGATCATGCGCAGCGGTGACGCGGCAGCCCGGTTCGGCGGCGAGGAATTCGCGGCTTTCCTGCTCGACGCCCAGATCGCACAGGGTCTGATCGCCGGCGAGCGGATACGAGCCGAGATAGAAAATCGCGGTTTCAGCATTATCGAGCACGGCAAGCCGGCCGGGACCCATAATGTGACAATAAGTATCGGTATTGCCACGTTTCCAGAGGATTCGTCAGACCCGATCGAGCTGATCGAAATGGCCGATACCGCTCTTTATAGGGCAAAACGGGAGGGCCGCAATAAAGTTTGTGTTTACAGGGATTTGACCTCGCACGAACTGAACGCTCATCTGCCGGCCAGACGTGACTGATGTTTTGCAACTTTTGACACCGGCATCACGTGAAAGACTAGGATTTTTCGTGATAATATATTTGATTCGCCAGGCCGGCGATATCGCGCACCTTCTAAGATAAAGAATTACTGCATCGTGATAACCAAACTCAATTTAGCCAGCAAGCCCTTTCGCAATCGGACCACGCCCTATTTACTATCGGTCGTGTTGCTCGCTTTTGCTGTTGCCGGAGCTCTTGTCTGCTTTGCACAGCTTAATAAATATTCCCGTGAGAACGAGATCGTCCAGAATCAAACGCGGCAAATGGACGAGGAAGTAAAGCGGTTAAAAGGCGAAGGGGCAAAAGTTCAGCAACAACTTTCTCCTGACCAGCAGAGTCTATTGATCGCATCGCATAAATTGGTCGCGAATAAAAAATTCGGCTGGTCGCGGCTGTTTGCGGACCTCGAATCCGTTCTTCCCGGAAGCGTTAGTGCTTCGCGGATCTCTGTACAGAACATATTTATGGACGGCGACCGGATAAAGGCCGAGCTTGAATTCGGTGTCATCAGCCGCGATTACACGGCCGTGATGACGATGATCGGAACGATGAACAATTCGGGCCTGTTTCAGGCCGAGCTTCGCGGCCAGGACCTGCAAAAGAACGAACGCACCACCTATACCGAATACACTCTCAGGCTTATTTATACGCCGGCTTACGGTTATGCCGCCGCTCCGGCAAGCGATATCGCACAGGTTGACGAAGGAGGTGTTCGGTAATGGAAGAGAACAATATCATCCAGCCAAATGCTTCGGGCGGGGATAAACCTGAGATCATCGTAAACGATTACGGGCAGACTTTGGATTCCGCGGTTGTCGTCGAGGAACCGGGACGCACGGTAATGCTGACCGAAGACCAAACGATAATTATCGAAAAAGAGCCCCAGTTTGATATTGCGCCCAAGGACCGCCCGCGAAAGGTCTATGGCGGAATGTGGGGTCAAACCGAGATCGCGACCGTTGGTCTCGCCGTACTGGCTCTCTTAACGGTCGCACTTCTTTATTTTTTGATGGTTTTGCCGGCAAAGCGTGAGATCGAGGGTAGGCGTGCCGAGCGTGACCGATTGGAGGCTGAACTTGTCTCAGCCCGCAGCAAATACGGCGATATAACGAATACCGAAACGCGCGTGGCAAAGCTGATCACCAGCGTCGATGATTTTGAGACGCGTTTTCTGCCGGTTGCCGCAACCGGACAAACCGCACTTTATCAGCGGCTTAACGGCCTGATCGCCGCTTATGGCCTGACGAATACGAACGGGCCTGATTATTCGCCGCTTGAGCTTGCCGACCTATCGCAGACGAAAGAGGAGGAACGCGGGCGTGCAAAATTTCGAAGCCTGTTCCCAGGCGTGTATGTCACGATGACGCTCGAAGGGTCGTACCAAAATCTTCGCCGTTTTATTCGCGAGATCGAAACAGGTAACGAGTTTGTGGTTGTTAGTTCGGTAGAGCTGGAACCTTCCGATGCCGAGCAGCGGCCCGACGTGCAGACAGCTCCGCCTAAACAGCCGCAGCAGCAGGCGTCGATGCCGGCAAGAAATCAGCAGTTCGGTCCGAACGCTGGAAATCCCTCCTTTGGGTATCAGTCGACGGTCGAGCCGCCGGTGACCCGCCAGCGCCAGGGGAAAACCCATGGCGAGGTCGTAAGTCTTCGGCTAGAGATGGCCGCATATTTTAGGCGGCAGACAGCCGCACCGGAGAATGCCGGACAGTAGTCAATTTTGGGAATGAAAATTTTCGACGCAAAATCCCCCAACGAAAGGAACAAGATCATCGCCGCGCTCGTGCTCGGTGTTCTTGCGCTCGGTTCCCTCGCGTTCGCGTTCGGCCCCGGTCTGTTCAGCAGCAGTTCATCATCGGCTACGGTAAAAGTGTCGCCGACGCCCAAGGCCTCGGTGGCGCCGAATTCGACGGCCGCTGAACGCAAAATGCCGACACAGGGCGAACAGGATTTCGAATATGTGACGACAGCGGTCGTATATAATCCGCAGATGCATTCCGCCCCCGATGCGGGACGCAACATCTTTGCTTTTTACGAACCGCCACCGCCCACGCCGTACAGCCCAACGCCGATACCGATCGTCACGCCAAAGCCGCCGACGCCTACGCCCACGCCGCCGATGATGGTCGATGCTTATAATCCGCGCAGTATATACGCCGGGTCCCGTGGTTTTAGGCTGGAGATAACAGGGCAGAGATTCGCATCCGACGCTAAAGTTTATTTTAGCCAGATAGAACTGCCGACCACCGTCATCAGCCCCGAAAGGATCGTTGCCGATGTTCCGACCAATCTGATCGGTATTGCCGGCAGCCGACAGATCATCATTCAAACGCCTGATGGAATGAATTACTCGAATCAGGTGATGATGGACGTCCAGCCGCCGCCGAAACCTGAATTTCAATATATCGGCATGATCGCCCGCAAGCGGTTCAATAACGACACGGCATATTTTCTCGAGTCGGGTCAGCAGATCCCGACCGGCAAAAGGCTCAACGATATCATGGGCGGACGATTTCGCCTGGTCAGCATTTCAGCCGAAGAAACTATTTTTGAGGACGTCAGTCTCGGGTTCAGACACCCGGTAAAACTTTATCGTCCGGCCCCCGGAACACCGGCCTCGGGCGGACCGCCCGCTCGCGGCGGGATCCCAGCCGGCGGACAAAACTATGTTCCGTTTAATCCGGGAAATTTCGGCCAGCCTGGTCAGCCAGTACAGAGCATCCCGGGAATACCGGATAATATTCCCAGAAGGCAGCCGACGAACACGAATACGAATACGCGGCAGCAGCAGCCGCCCAAGGACGACGATGACGACGATGACGGCGATAATCCCGGAGCCGCCTCGAACACAAAGATCAGGATCGACTAGACAGATCTGATGGGTTCACTGTGCGTTGTAAGGATCTAAAAAATGAAGACGGAATGACACTGATCGCCGTAATGGCGATCATGGTCCTATTTGCGACGGCTTTGCTGGCCGTTGCTCCGACGGTTCAGATGGAGGTCCAGCGCGAAAAGGAACTTGAATCGATCCGCCGCGGCGAGGAGATCGCTGATGCGATCAGAAAATACGTCGTTTTTTATCGAGGGTCGAAACTTCCCGAAACGATCGACGACCTGCTCGAGGGCTTGCCGCAAGGAACGAAAAAGCTCCAGATACTTCGCCCTTCGGCGGCGACCGACCCGCTTGCAGATGACGGTAAATGGGGTCTTGTAAAACCCGAACCGAGCGTTGTCGCGGCCTTCGCTAAGAGGGTTCAGACCTATAATAACGGTCTGCTGCCGCCCAATCCGTCGCCGCTGCTTGACCGCTTTGCGGTAGTTATCGTTAATAACGTTAATACCGAGACCACCGATGATGCGTCAAGTTTTGATGCTCTTGACATAGATTTCCCCACCGACAATACGCCGTTCATTGGTGTCGTCAGCCGAAGCCACAGGAACTCAGTTCTGACCTATTACGGAATCGACAACCATTCGAAGTGGATCTTTACACCGCTGTTCCGGGGCAGCGGGCAAAATGTTAATTTCGGTGACCGCAGCCGGCCTCCTGTTCCGCCGCGCAGTCCACAGCCGCCGCGTGAATAAGGCTCACAGATCAAAAGAACGTTTTTTCGCCGGCTCTTCTTCAGCTGGCGTTTCTTTTGGCGACTGGACGATCATCGAACCGGGCGGAAACAGCTTGAATTCCGCCTCATCCAACGCTCTCATGATCGAGATCGCCGCATGGTCATAAACGACGAGCGGGCGGTTTTCGTAGGTGTTCAACCAAAAATTTATTGTTATCAAAACACCTTGGGACGCGAGGTCTGTCACGTACACATTTGGTTTTGGATCGGTCACAACGCCCTCGGCGGATACGAGCGCATCGTATGTGATCGATTTTGCTCGGTCAATATCCTCGTCATATCCGAGATTGAATTTGATAGTCATTCGCCGCTTTTCACCGGCGCCGCGGATCGTGAGCGCCGATGAATACATATCGCCGTTTGGTATCAGAATGAGTTCGCCGTCGTCCGTGCGAAGCGATGTGGCACGTACACCTATGTACTCGACCTTGCCCTGGTCTTTCCCGATAAAAAGGTAGTCGCCGATATGAAAAGGCTGCTGCCACAGGATAAGAATGCCCGATAGAAAGTTATTGAGAATGTCCTTTGTCGCAAAACCGACCACGAACGAGGTAAATCCAAGGCCTGCGATCAGGCTGCCGAAATCAAAGGACGGAATGACGACCGTCAGCGACGAGAAAACGCCGATCGTGACGACGAAGACAACGATCATTCGGCTAAGGAGAGTGCGCAGGCGCGCATCGAGATTTGTCCGGCGTGTCGCGGTAAGAAACACGAGTCGTGCCAGTTTTGAAGCCAGCCAAAAAAGCAATAGAACGATAAATCCGGCCAGCAAAAAAGGCAGCCGTGAAAAAGTTCCCGTGACCAGCCTATCGATCGATCCTAAAACGGCCGTTTGGATCTGACGCGATAGCTCGATCAGCCAATCTGACCAACTCGCCGCCTGCAGTAAAAACAACATAGTTCTATCTTCGGCTAATTTCGGGCTTAAATTCAAATGCGATATTTTGAAGAAACTACCTTTGACATCGAAAATATTTGGAATTAGAATAATTCTAGATTAGGAGGAATTATGGAATTACACAATACAAAGATCGATATACCTAAAGGAAAACGTGAAAAACTGGCCGCGATCTTAAATCAAAGCCTGGCCGATGCAAGTGATCTTAGATCACAGGCTAAACAGGCGCATTGGAATGTTAAGGGCATGAATTTTATAGCTCTGCACAAGCTTTTCGATGAGGTCACCGCTGAACTGGATACCTATGTGGATGATATTGCCGAGCGTATTACCACACTCGGTGGGACGGCACTGGGAACGGTTCGTCTCGCCGCTGAACATTCGTCGCTGGCCGAATATCCGCACGAAATTACTGACGGAACGGCACACATCGATGCACTGTCGAGCGCCCTGGCCGATCTGGGCAAAAAGACCAGGCAAAATATTGACGAGGCCGAAGACCTCGACGACAAGGACACGGCAGATCTATACACCAATGTCTCGAGCGGCCTCGATAAGCTGTTGTGGTTCGTCGAAGCTCATCAACAGAGCTAAGCGAAGCCGTTTAGAAATCAAAGACGATATTGCAAAATGCTTTGACGCCAACGTCCAGGCGGCTGTCGTCGATATAAAAATCAGGTGTGTGATGGGCGGCGGCCGTCTTTGGATCCATTCCGGCGGGCATGCCGCCGACAAAGAAATAAAATGACGGCGCCTTTTCGCCAAAGAACGAGAAATCCTCAGCGCCGGTCGTCCATTCATTTTCGATAACGTTCTCTTTACCTGCTGCCTTCTCGAGCGAGGGCAGCATCTTTTTCACAAGCGCCGGCGTGTTAAAGGTGACGAGCGTTTTGTTGTCGATCGAGACCTCAGCGGTCGCGCCCATACTCTCTGCTATCTTTGTGGCGGTCAGTCGTATCTTTTCGTGAACGTCTTTTTGCATCGCGCTGTCGAGCGTGCGGATGGTTCCCGACATTGTCATCTCTTCGGGAATGATATTCTCACGAATGCCGCCGTTTATTCGCCCGATAGTGATCACGACCGGTGCCTTCGTAAGCTCTGACTCGCGTGCGACGATCATCTGCAAACCGGTAAAGATCTGGGCCGCCGCCGCGATCGGATCGACACCAAACCATGGCTGTGACCCGTGCGTCTGTTTGCCTTTGACCTTTATCGAGAACCAATCGCTGGCCGCCATCGCGGCGCCGTATTTGTATTTTATCTTTCCGATCTCGGTCTGGGCGTTGATGTGGATCCCGAAAATGGCGTCGATTTTGGGATCGTCCATCACGCCCTCTTTGACCATGTCGGGAGCGCCGCCGGTCTCGCCAGCCGGCGGACCTTCTTCGGCAGGCTGGAAGATGAAAACGACGGTTCCTTTGATCTTGCTTTTCATTTCTGACAGAATAGTCGCCGCGCCGAGCAGCATCGCCACGTGCGAATCGTGGCCGCAGGCGTGCATCACACCGACCTTCTGGCCATTGAATTCAGCGGTCTCTTTTGACCTAAAAAGCAGCGAGTTGCGTTCCGTGACGGGCAAAGCGTCCATATCCGCACGCAGACCGATCACCGGACCTGGGGCCGGGCCCTTCAAAATGCCGAC